>JAYTAC010000888.1:0-1001 GCA_043737755.1 Spirosoma sp. | reverse complement strand
TTACCGTATCTATTTGCATACCACTCAATGCCCCTAATCCGGCCGTGCTGGCTGTTGGCTTGTTTCTGCTGGGTATGAGCGCGGCCCTCATCAACGTAGCCATGAACACGGCCGCCACCAATCTGGAACGGGCGCGGGGCATCGTCATTATGTCGTCGTGCCACGGCATGTGGAGTCTGGGCGGACTGTTGGGGTCGGGCATTGCCGGAGCCATAATTGCCCTGCACGTCTCGCCCCCGGTCCACGTTATGGTCACGGCGGGTCTGGTGCTGCTGCTGACCTTTCTCCTGCAACCCACGCTGGCCCGCATCCCATCGACCAGCCGCAGCGACACGGGCGAAAAAGCCGACCAATCGCAGCCCGGCCAGTCGCGGCCCGGATCGTCTTTTGTGCGACCCAACCGCGATTTACTGCTGATGATTCTGATCGGTTTGGCACTGGCAATGGGCGAAGGAGCGGCTTTCGACTGGAGTGCGGTATACCTGCGCGAAACCCTCGGAGCAAGCAGTCAGGTCGCGGCTCTCGGTTTTGCCAGCTTCTCGCTGACGATGACGGGATTCCGGTTTTTAGGCGATGTCATTATCCCGAAAATCGGCGCCAAACGCTGGCTTCAGATCGGCGGAGTGCTGGCCGCATCGGGGCTGCTGTTCGCCATTGCCCTGCCCTATCCGCCAACGGCATTAGTCGGGTTTGCGCTGCTGGGCGTGGGCTGTTCGCTGGGTGCGCCGATATTGTACGCGGCTGCGCTGCGAGTGCCGGGCATTCCGCCCGCTGCCGGATTAGCTACGTTCGCGACGTTCAGTTTTATCGGTTTTTTAGCCGGTCCGCCCATTATTGGCTTCGTGGCCGAAGGATTCGGGCTCTATTACGGACTGGGCTTGGTGGCCGTTGTCCTGCTGCTTTCGGCGGGGCTGTCGCGGATTGTGAACTTGTTCTAAACAATTTTTCAACACGGAGGAACGGAGAAGGACGGAGTACACAAAGTTTTTATCTTCTCCGTG
>JAYTAC010000887.1:0-2269 GCA_043737755.1 Spirosoma sp. | reverse complement strand
GCAGTTTCTCGCGCAGCTTCTCGAAGTTCAGGTTCTGGATCACGAACTGCACCGGCAAGCCACCGCCCCGCCCCACCTGAATGGTCTGGTCCTGGGTGGCAAACATGCGGGCCTCGCTGAATTTCTTGAGGTTTTTGGTCAGGTAGTCGACAATGTCCTGCTGCGACCGGACGCGCTCGGAGGGGTCGCTCATGTTGATGACGACGAACGAGTTGTTGACCGACCCCGCCCCCGAAAAGCCCGGTGCCACCACGCTGAAGGCCAACCGCGATTCGGGAATCGAGTCGAGCACGAACTGCATCACCCGGTCGGTAGTGGTGGCCTGCGACTCAAAGCTGGTGCCTTCGGGCGAGGTAATAATGACGCGGGTGCGGCCCCGGTCTTCAAGGGGAGCCAGTTCGGATTTGAGCAGCGAGCCTACCCCGGCAATCAGGGCTAAACACGCCCCAATCAGGACCAAAGCCCACACCCGCCGACCCATAAACGCGTCGAGCGAGGAGCGGTAGGAGCTGTCGAGCCACTGGAAAAACGGTTCGGTCTTTTGGTAGAACCACGATTTTTTATGCGGGTCTTTACCGGTCAGCTTCACGCTCAGCACCGGCGTCAGCGTCAGCGATACGAAGGCTGAAATCAGCACCGCCCCCGCCACCACGATCCCGAACTCACGGAACAGCCGCCCCACGAAGCCTTCCAGAAAAATAATGGGCAAAAACACCACTGCCAGCGTAACACTGGTGGCTATTACCGCGAAGAAAATTTCGTTGGACCCTTCCTTAGCCGCCTGTTCCGGCTCCATGCCCCCCTCGATCTTCTTGAAAATGTTCTCCGTCACCACAATCCCGTCGTCGACCACCAAGCCCGTGGCCAGCACGATGGCTAACAGGGTGAGCACGTTGATGCTGAAATCGGCGACGTACATGATGAAAAACGCGCCGATGAGCGACACCGGAATGTCGACCAGCGGCCGGAGAGCAATGAGCCAGTTGCGGAAAAACAGGTAGATAATCAGTACCACCAGCACAAACGAGATGAGCAGCGTTTCGCCCACTTCCTCGATGGCCCGGCGGATGAAAATACTGCGGTCAATGCCGATACTGACGATAATATCCTTCGGTAAATCTTTTTTGAGTTGGTCAAACCGCTTGTAAAACTCGTCGGCGATGTTGACGTAGTTGGCTCCCGGCTGCGGAATTAGCACTAAAATCACCCCGACGGCTCCGTTTTGCTTGGAGATGGTTTCTTCGTTTTCGGCCCCGAGTGTGGCGTAACCGATGTCTTTGAAGCGAACGATCTGGCTGTCGGTCTGGCGCAGGATGAGGTTGTTGAAGTCGTCCTCGGTCGTGAGTCGCCCCACGGCTTTCACCGTCAGTTCGGTGCTGTTGCCGTACACTTTTCCCCCCGGCAGTTCCACGTTCTGCGCCGTCAGGGCCGCCTGAATGTCCTGCGTCGTCAGGCGGTAGGCCGACAGTTTGATGGGGTCGATCCAGAGCCGCATCGCCTGTCGTTTCAGACCCCATATATTAGCCTGGCTCACGCCTGCAATGGTCTGTAGCCGCTCCTGAAGCACATTTTCGGCGTAGTCCGACAACTGCGTCGGGTTGCGGGTGGTGCTCTGAACGGTCATAAAAATGATCGGTTCGGAGTTGGCATCGGCTTTGGTCACCACCGGCGGGCCGTCGATGTCCTGCGGCAGTTGCCGCTGCGCCTGCGCCACCTTGTCGCGCACGTCGTTGGCGGCCTGCTCCAAGTTGGCGTCGAGGTTAAACTCGACCGTGATCGTGCTGACACCCAGCGCACTGTTGGAGGTAATGGTTCGGATACCCTCGATGCTGTTGAGCGACTTTTCGATGGGTTCGGTAATCTGCGACTCCACGATGTCGGGGTTGGCGCCGGTGTAGTTGGTGCGCACCGAAATCACGGGCGGGTCGATGGCGGGGTATTCCCGAACGCCGAGGAAAGTGAAGCCGATGATGCCGAAGAGGACGATGACAATCGACATCACCATCGCAAAAACGGGCCGGTTGAGGCTAAGTTCGGGTAGGCTCATAGGGTTGGATTTCTACGTTTTTCAGTGTTTGTGTTTTGAGTTGTGGCCGGTTTTGAGGGAGTCTGCCAGCTAAACACTCAAAACTCAAACACGTTTTTAGTTTGCCGCTACCTTCGGTTCACTGCCGGGCAGGGTGATGACGCGGCCGATTTTTACCGGCGCGTCGGGTTTGAGAAACAGCAGACCCGTCGTGGCCACGGTGTCGCCCGCCTGCACACCCGA
>JAYTAC010000886.1:0-5657 GCA_043737755.1 Spirosoma sp. | reverse complement strand
AATCCAGCGCTACCTCGTCATGAACGGCCAATGGACCTACCGGCATCCCGGCCATTTTGCCCGCGTTTTCGATCAGAATGGGACTGACGCCATCCTTGAGCAGTTCCATACCCTCCGCCGTGTAGGTGCCGAAGCAGCGCGACGTGTAGAACCCGCGCGAATCGTTGACGACGATGGGCGTCTTGCGAATCTTGCGGACATAATCCATTGCCACTGCCAGCGCATAGTCCGACGTTTGCCTGCCCACGATGATCTCCACCAGCATCATCTTGTCGACGGGCGAGAAAAAGTGAATGCCGATGAAATTCTCCGGCTTTACGGACGCTTCGGCCAGGCCGCTGATGGGCAGCGTGGACGTGTTGGAGCCAAAAACGCCCCCGGCTGGATTGCCGTTTAGAGCCAGCATCGGTTCGGCTTCTTTGGTGACCGTCGCTTTCAGGTCGCGGTTCTCAAATACGGCTTCGATAATCAGGTCGCAGCCCCGCATGTCGGTGTAATCGGCGGTGGGTTCGATCAGATTCAGGATGCCGTCGACCTTCAGCGGATCGACTTTGCCCCGGTCGACGCCCTTTTTGAGCAACGCCCGCGAGTAGTCTTTACCTTTTTCGGCTGCCTCGACCGACACGTCTTTCAGCACGACCTCAATACCCGCCTGCGCCGACACGTAGGCGATGCCCGCGCCCATCATACCCGCCCCCAAAATCCCGACTTTTTTGACATCGGTCTTAGGCTGGTCTTTCGGGCGGCTGGCTCCTTTGTTGGCTTCGTTCATGCCCAGAAACATCGTCCCGATCAGGTTTTTGGCCACTTTCGACGTCGCCACCTTCACAAAGTGCCGCGCTTCGATCACCAACGCCCGGTCGATGTTGACTTGTAACCCTTCGTAGACCGCGCCCATAATTTCGAGCGGGGCGGGGTAGTTTCCTTTGGTTTTATCCATCAGCATAGCCGTGCCCGCCCCGAACGTCTGCGCACCCACGACGCTCTGAATGGCTCCGCCGGGAACTTTGAAATTGTCCTTGCTAACTATTTTTCCGGTTTTACGATCCACTTCGTCCCACGGCTGCATGGGTTTCGGATTAGCCGCAATCCAGTCGTGTGCCCGTTGCATCATCTCGGCGGGCGTGTCGGCAATGGCATCGACCAACCCCGCGCTTTTAGCTTCCTGAACGCCGAGTTTTTTGCCTTCGACCAATAGCGGCAGCGCGGCCTGAATGCCGATCATGCGCGGCAACCGCTGTGTACCGCCCCCGCCGGGGAGCAGCCCGATGGTCACTTCGACCAAGCCGATCTGAGTCTTCGGATTGTTCAGGGCCACGCGGTAGTGGCAGGCCAAGCAGATTTCGTAGCCCCCGCCGAGGGCCGTGCCGTTGATGGCGGCCACGGCGGGCTTACCGCTCGTTTCGATGCTGCGCAGCACCCGGTTCAACTCCGAGGTGACCTTCAGCATCTCGGCCGGGTCTTTGTCGTTGTTGCTCAGGATCATTTTGAGATCGGCCCCGGCCACGAACTCGGGCTTTTCGGAGGTGATAATCAAGCCCTTCACCGACTCATCAGCAAAGGCGCGTTGCAGAGCGGCTTCGAACGCTGGGATGGATTCGTCATTAAGAACGTTCATCGGGGCCGAGGTCATTGCCCACGAAATGACGGCCACGTTCTGGTCTACAGTGTAATTTATCATGCGAAAAGCTTTTTGTACTTTTACTGAAACGACTATTTATATGGAAGCCACCCGACTCATTCAGAAGCCGCAGAACGGGAAAATTACGTTCGACGTACCGGACGACATGCGGGATGATTTGATTATCATTGATTATCAGCCCGTCCGCGACGAGCAGCCGACATCTTTCAATCCCGGATTGGCCGAGGCCTCCAAAGCTTTCTTTGCGAAGCTTCCCCCACCGGACTCCACCATCAACTGGGATGAGATAAACGTTTATGAGCAGTAAAATCTTTCTGGACAGTTCGATTTTGGTCGAATGGGCGAAAAAGACGCAGGTTGAATTGTTCGATCACTTAGCCACCAGTTCAGTCCATGAGTTATGTCTCAGTCAAGTAGTATTGAGTGAGTTTACGTATTACTGGCTAACCATTGAGGGGAAGAAAGCACCACCTACTCTAAAGCGTGATGGTTCTATACCCATAATTTTAGCGAACCATAACCCGTTGCGTTTACTTGCCAAATTGACCTTTCTTGAACCGGGTGCTGCTGTTGTTCCTCTCTACCTCCAGTTGATGCAGCAATACAACTTGTTGCCGAACGACGCACTTATTCTGGCTACCTGTAAACTGAATGGCATCACCCAACTTGCCAGCTACGATGCCGATTTTGACACTGTCTGTCGTGACGAAGGAATATGGCTGATCAAGAGCATTGGTGACCTTAATTGACCCGCTCGAAAATGGTGGCGATACCCATACCGCCCCCGATGCAGAGCGAGACTAAGCCAAACTGCTTGCCGGTCCGTTCGAGTTCGTCGATGAGCGTGGCCGAGATGATCGCTCCGGTAGCCCCCAGCGGATGGCCCAGCGCAATGGCTCCCCCATTGACGTTTAACTGACTGTGATCGACGCCAAACTCGTCCATGAACAGCATCGGCACGGCTGCAAAAGCTTCGTTTATCTCGAACAAGTCGATGTCTTTGATGCTCATGCCCGCCCGTTTCAGCACTTTGTGCGTCGCCGGAACGGGTCCCGTCAGCATAATCGTCGGCTCCGAACCCACAATGGCGAATGCTTTGATGCGGGCGCGGGGTTTCAGGCCCGACATCTCCCCGAACGCCTTACT
This sequence comes from Spirosoma sp., assembly GCA_043737755.1. Classification (GTDB taxonomy): domain Bacteria; phylum Bacteroidota; class Bacteroidia; order Cytophagales; family Spirosomataceae; genus Spirosoma. The sequence goes on along the minus strand of JAYTAC010000886.1, from coordinate 2,869 downwards.
ACCAATCAGCACCGCAGCCGCGCCGTCGACAATCTGCGACGAGTTGCCCGCGTGGTGAACGTGGTTTATTTTGTCGAAACCGGCATATTTGAACAGCGCGAGGGCATCTAAGCCCATTTTGCCCATTGCTTCAAAAGCAGGTTTCAGTTTGCCCAGACTTTCGGCTGTGGTGCCGGGCCGGACCCCTTCGTCGCGGTCCAGGACCGTCATACCAATGTCATCTTTATAAGGTACGAGTGACCTGGCGAAGCGGTTTGCCGCTTGTGCATCTACCGCCCGGCGGTATGACTCGGCCGCGAACGAATCCACGTCGGAGCGGGTGTAACCGTATTTGGTAGCGATCAGATCGGCCGATATGCCCTGCGGCACGATGTTGTGCCGGGCCACGATCTGCGGGTTCATAAACAAGGCACCACCATCGGACCCCATCGGCACCCGCGACATACTTTCGACGCCCCCGGCCACAATCGCATCGACCTGCCCCGACATGACGTAGGCTCCGGCCATGTTGATAGCTTCCAGACCCGACGAGCAAAACCGGTTGAGTTGTACACCCGCCACGGATTCGTCGTAGCCCGCTTCGAGGGCAGCCGTGCGGGCGATGTCGGCCCCCTGTTCGCCAACGGGCGTCACGCAGCCCATAATCACGTCGTCCACGAGGGCTGTATCGAGTTGGTTACGGTCGCGGAGTTCGCGCAAAACGCCCGTCAGGAGTTGAATGGGCTGCACGTCGTGCAGCGAACCGTCGCTTTTCCCCCGTCCACGGGGTGTTCTGACGGCGTCATAAATGAAGGCTTCGGCCATGGCTTTTCAGAAAATTAGTATGCGTGCATACGGTTTTAGGTGGGGCAAAAGTACAGGCAAAAGCTGAGTAGGCCAACGATTTTGTCCGTATCCGATGTGTTGTTTACCAAAGGCAAGAACAGAGTGGCCGGTGCTAATCTGATTTCATTAAAAAAAGCGAACACGCTAAGGCATGTCCGCTTGTAACTTATTGGTATAGTGTACCGCTTGCGTCTCAAAGTAAGGTAGTAAACGGCGTGATGACGTGAGCGTTGCAATAGTCTACGGCTGTTTGCTGTAGATAAGTTGCAGGTTGTATCTAACCACGTCAATTTTCTTTGTGGTTGGGTTGGGGATTGAGTCTTGTAACGAGACCATTTGCGACAAAAGTCGGTTTGGGGTAGCTGAACCGTCATACGTTAACTTACGATCTGCACCGGTACTGAGCTTCAGTGTCAAGTCGGTACCCACGTAATCCCACGTTCCTTTAAAATCGCTGATTGGACCGCCTGATCGGTCGCTGCCTGTGAATGTTTTGTCTGCCAATAATTCAAGGTTGGTGCGAATCGAAAAATCAGTGAAGGCGTCATATTCGCCGTTCTCCGCACTGTATGGAGCGGGCAGACCACTGATCTTTACTCGATCTGATGCCCATTTTCCTACTACTGGTGCCACCGGCTCAGGGTCAGCAGCTTTCTTACAGGCTTCTAAGCCGGTTAACGAAATAGCCACGCAGAGTACGTACAAAAAACGCTTCATAAACAGGTGCATTTGAGTTAATTGAGTGACAAGACCGAATAAGCGATCACAAAGTACAAATAAAACAAACAGAGTTGACTGCCACCGGCTACCAACACCAAATTCTTTACCGGCTAATCTGGTGAAGTTAGTTTCTTTACGCTCACCTCACCGCAGATTCGGTACGGGCAGCACGGGCAAACTCTCGTTCCCGTCCTCGCTCACCGACTGCACGGCGAAGTAATAGTTGTCTTTGGAATAAGACAGGGTCATGCCGAGTTTGGTGGTGAAGAACTTCTTCTGCCAGAATGGCCAGTTTGTCTCGCGCATCAGCACGTAGTAGCCTTTCACCTTGTTAGACGCAATCCCGGCCGACGCCGGTGCTTTCCAGTAGAGCGCAGTCGAGTTGGTCAAATTGCGTACGTCGAGGGTGACGGATTGGGGCACGGCGGGGGCTTTGGCGAGGTTGGCCAGCGTAGCGAGGTTGACAGCGGTGTTTTTGCGCAAATAATCGAAATCCATGAATTTGGCGTAATCGCCGTACTCCACAGCGGCCGACGTTCCGGCGTTCTCGGTGCGCAAATCCTGGTGTTGGTGGTCGTAATTTTCGTTCATCTCCGTCAGGCGAACGGCCGCGAAACCACGCTGCACAAACGGCGTGTGGTCGCCCCCGCGCAGGTAGCGGTCGTTGCGGTAAATAAGCACCACTTCCAGGTTGTCGACGTAGCGTTCGCCGAGTTCCTTTACGTAGCGGGCTAATGTGCGGGCTTTACCGTCGTTTTCGTTGCCGAACTGCCGGATTTGAGCGATGCGGCCGGTGGTGTCGCGCAGCAGATTGCCGGGCAATCCCTCGCTGAATACCCGGAGTTTCGTGTTGTCGCGGATGTTGGTTTCGTTGGAGTAATTGCTGCCCATGATGTCGTTGTTGAGCAGGGCTTCGAGGTTTACGTTCTGCTTCACGTACTGCTCCGACAAATGTTCGGCTCCCAGCAGCCCCTGCTCTTCGCCACTGACTACGGCAAACACCACCGTGGCCGGAAAGCCCGCCTTGCTCATTACCCGGCAAAGTTCAATCACGGCGGCTGTTCCTGATCCATCGTCGTTGGCACCCGGTGCCACAGCCGTTCGGTTCATCACCCCCGTAACGCGCGAGTCGATGTGGCCCTGCACCAGAAATACGCGGGTGTCGGTCGGGTCAGTACCTTTGAGCGTGGCCAGCACGTTGCCCATCTCCGTTGGCACGTCCACGCGCCGACCGTCGGCGGGCAGCCTCCAGGCGTCGATAGTGGCCGTGAGCCGCCCGTTAGAATTTTTCGCGTAGTGGTTGAATTTGCCCAGCACCCACCGC
>JAYTAC010000885.1:0-5660 GCA_043737755.1 Spirosoma sp. | reverse complement strand
TGTTGTTGTACTGTTACGGCCTGACGAAAGCGTTCGAGACATTTTTTTGCCTGTCCCATAACTTTGTTTGGGTTGATCTTTGTTCCAGTTCTTTAAGTTTATCATCAATCTGGCTGATCGTCTCACGAAACATCTGCATCTTTTTTATCAAGAAATCGTGTTCGTCATCGCTCATGTTTTTCGGATTAGCTAAAAACGGTTTGGGCTCAAGACGCTCAAGATTGTCTGCTGTATCCCGGCGAAACTCTCGCCAGTAATTCCGCTCTTGTTCTGACGATGTCATTTCATAAATAAACGGTGGTGAACAGAGTTGATCGTATGAATGTACGACAAAGCCCCAACCAAACAGGCCGGGGCTTTATCATTCTTCACCTTTATTCATGACGCTATACCTCCTGCTCCACGCCCATCTCCTCGGCTACTTCCGTCGCATAGGCATCTATCGGGACGCACGAGCAAACGAGGTTGCGGTCGCCGTAGGCCGAGTCAATCCGGCTGACGGTGGGCCAGAACTTGCGGGCGCGGACCTGCGGCAGCGGATAAACGGCTTTTTCGCGGCTGTAGGGCCGGTTCCAGTCGTTGGCCAGCGCGATAGCCGCCGTGTGGGGTGCGTATTTCAGCACGTTATCGGCGCGGTCAGCATCGCCGGTTTCGATCTCGCGGATTTCGTTGCGAACACCAATCATTGCGTCGCAGAAGCGGTCGAGTTCGGCTTTAGATTCCGATTCGGTTGGCTCGATCATCATCGTGCCCGCCACCGGGAACGACACCGTCGGTGCGTGGAAACCATAGTCCATCAGCCGCTTGGCAATGTCCTCAACCTCAATGCCCACCGTCGATTTGAACGGGCGGCAGTCGATAATCATTTCGTGGGCCGCACGTCCGTTTTTGCCAGTATACAGCGTATCGTAATGACCGTCGAGCCGCGCTTTGATGTAATTAGCGTTCAGGATAGCCCGCTTCGTAGCGTTGGCCAGTCCTTCACCACCCATCATGGCAATGTACGCATACGAAATTGTCAAGATACTGGCCGATCCGTACGGAGCCGCCGATACCGCGCCTTTACCGCCGAGATCAACGTGACCCGGCAAAAACGGCACCAACTGCGACGCGACGCCGATGGGTCCCATACCCGGTCCGCCCCCGCCGTGGGGAATGCAGAACGTTTTGTGCAGATTCAGGTGACAAACGTCCGCACCGATGGCCGCCGGTGAAGTCACGCCAACCTGCGCGTTCATGTTGGCCCCGTCCATGTAAACCTGCCCGCCATGCTGGTGAATAGTGGCGCAGATTTCCTGGATGCTTTCCTCAAATACGCCGTGCGTTGACGGATACGTCACCATCAGGCAGGCCAAGTCCTGGCTGTATTGTTCGGCTTTGGCGGTCAGGTCGGTCAGGTCGATGTTGCCGCGCTCGTCGCACTTGACGATGACGACTTTCATCCCGGCCATCACCGCGCTGGCCGGATTGGTGCCGTGCGCCGACTGCGGAATCAGGGCAATGTTGCGGTGGTGATCGCTGCGGCTCTCGTGGTATGCCCGAATCACCATCAGCCCGGCGTATTCGCCCTGCGCTCCGGAATTGGGTTGCAGCGACATGGCCGCGAAGCCGGTGATTTCGCAAAGCCAGGTGTTCAATTCACGGAAAAGCTGCTGATAGCCCAGCGTCTGATCTTTCGGCGCAAAGGGGTGAATCTGACCAAATTCCGGCCACGTCACGGGGATCATCTCGGCGGTGGCGTTCAGCTTCATAGTGCAGCTACCGAGCGCAATCATCGAATGAACCAGCGACAAATCCTTCTCTTCCAGCGACTTCAGATACCGAAGCATCTCGTGTTCGGTGTGATAGGTGTTGAAAACGGGGTGCGTCAGGTAGTCCGACTGACGAACAAGACGCTCAGGCCACTCCAGTTCCAGATTCTCCACAATCGCGTCGAGATTGGCTTTCACGCTGAACACCGTTAGCAGTTCGGATACGTCGTGCAAGGTTTTGGCTTCATCAAACGAGACGCTGACATGTTGACCGTCGGGCAGATACCGAACGTTGACCTGAGCCGCCCGCGCCGATTTTCTGAGTGATTCAACGTCGCTGACCTTCACCGTAATCGTATCGAAATAACTCTCCGTGCTGACCTCGTACCCATTCCGGCGCAGGGCGGTGGCGAACACCTTAGTCAATCCGTGGACGCGCTCACCAATTTGGCGGAGCCGGTCGGGACCGTGGTAAACGGCGTAGCTGCCAGCCATAACCGCCAGCAGCACTTGCGCCGTGCAGATGTTGGACGTTGCTTTTTCGCGCCGGATGTGCTGTTCGCGGGTTTGCAGAGCCATCCGCAGGGCAGGATTGCCCTGACTGTCGACCGATACGCCGATGATGCGGCCGGGAAGCTGGCGTTTGAAGGCGTCACGCGTGGCGAAAAAAGCTGCGTGGGGGCCACCGTAGCCCATCGGTACGCCAAACCGCTGCGCCGAACCAACCACTACGTCGGCACCCATTTCGCCCGGAGGAGTCAGCAGTGTTAGCGACAGCAAATCAGCAGCCACGGCAACGGTGATATGAAGTTCGTGGGCCGCCGTAATAAGATCAGTGTAATCGAATACTTCCCCATCCGAAGCCGGGTATTGCAGCAGAACGGCAAAAATGGCGTCGTTGGTGAGGTCGGCGGTGCGGTGGTCGCCCACAATCACGTCGATGTTGAGGGGCGTTGCGCGGGTGCGGACGACGTCGATGGTCTGCGGGTGGCACCGTTCCGAGACGAAGAAAGCCTTCGCATTTTTCTTTGCAGCCGAACGTTGACTATACAGCAGCGTCATGGCTTCGGCGGCAGCGGTCGATTCATCGAGCAGCGATGCGTTGGCGATGGGCAGGCCGGTGAGGTCGCAAATAACGGTCTGGAAATTCAGCAACGCTTCGAGCCGTCCCTGGGCGATTTCGGCTTGGTAGGGTGTGTAGGCCGTGTACCAGGCGGGGTTTTCGAGAATATTGCGGAGAATAACGTTCGGCGTGATGGTGTCGTAGTAGCCCGTGCCGATATACGACTTGAAGACTTTGTTCTGGTTTGCCAGTTTGCGAAAGTCCGTCAGGAACTGGGTTTCCGACTTCGGTGCGGGCAAATCGAGCGGGCGGGGCAGCCGGATGGCGGCTGGCACGGTCTGGTCGATGAGTTCGTCAATGGAGTCAATGCCAATCCTCGTCAGCATCTGAGTAAGAGCCGCATCGGTCACGCCGTGGTGACGGTCTTCAAAAAAATCCGTTTGGTGTAGATTCAGTTTCATGCCGGGAAGTGTCTTATTTTCGTTTTGATGTGAACTCAAATTTACGGCAGAAGGTGCGAACGCCGGTAAAACTTGCCAGCATTGTGGTCCGATAGTTGCCTGCCTTAGTTGATGAATACGTTGTACGCCCCGCTTGTTTCCGTAATCATGCCCGTCTATAACAGCGAGCGGTTTCTGGCTCAGGCAATCGAGAGCGTTCTGTCGCAGTCGTATCGGCAGTTGGAACTGTTAATTTTGGACAACGGATCGTCCGACGGCACGGCTGCCATCATTGCGGAGTACGCCCGGCGTGACCAGCGCGTACGACCACTTTGGGAGCCACTGCCGTTGGGTTACGGGGGCGAAATAGCCAGCAACGTGGCGGCTCGTCAGGCTAAAGGCACGTTCATCGCCAAACTCGACGCCGACGACATTGCCCTGCCCGACCGAATAGCCAAACAAGTCGCTTTTCTAACAACCCACCCGGACGTTTTCTTGGTGGGCAGTCAGTTGACGCTCATTGACGAGTCGGGGCGGGTTACGGGTGAGCGTATCTACCCGATTGGACACGACGAAATTTACAACGAATTTTACCTCCGGTTTCCGATTGCTAACCCGGCGGTGATGTATCGAAACGTGCTGAAAGAAGACTTGTATCAGATTCGGTTTGCCCATTTCAACGATTATTACAGTTTATTTCGGCTGATGCAGTTGGGCTACAAGCTGCATAACTTACCGGAATCACTAACGGCCTACCGCATTCATACAACCAACACGGTGTTCACAAACCTCCGGGCCAAGTGGCGCAGCAACGTGGCCATTAAAAGGACGTTTGTTCGTGAGTTTGGCTACCCGGCTCCCTGGGTACACCGGGCAAAAATAGCGGCCATCACGGGCGTGATCAACGTGTTTCCCGAACCGATTCTCCTCAAAGTAATGAACAAGGCCCGCCAGTTAATCAACGCCTAATCGACCATGATCGGACGCATTCTTAAAATCGGTTCACAGATCGTTTGGGGCGGCATGAAAGCAACGCCCGCGTACGTGAGCGACTATTTCACGCTGAAAAGGCAGCTAAACGGGCACCCTGATTTCCCCATCCGCAGCTACTATCCGGCCATTTTCGACCGGTATGCGGAGAGTGGGCTATTGGTGAAACATTATTTCCTGCAAGACCTGTACGTAGCCCAGCGTATCTTCAAAAACAATCCCGTCCGGCACGTCGATATTGGCTCCCGCATCGATGGATTTGTCGGGCACGTGGCGTCGTATCGACCCGTAGAAATTGTGGATATCCGCCCCCTGACCCGGCCTATTCCCAACGTCAGTTTCCGGCAGGCGGACCTGATGAACCTGCCTGCGGACCTGATTCATTCGACCGACTCGATCTCGGCCCTGCACGCCATCGAGCACTTTGGCCTCGGCCGTTACGGCGATCCAATCGACGCTAATGGGCATCTCAAAGCCTTAGATAATATCCGGCAGATCATCAAACCAGGGGGGACGTTCTACTTCTCGTCGCCCATTGGTCCCCAGGGAATCGTGTACAATGCGCACCGGGTGTTTTCGGTCGATTACCTCGTCAGGCTGTTTGCCCCGGACTACATGATTGACCGATTCTCCTACATTGATGACGACGAGCAATTTGTTGAAAATACCGACTGGCAGTCAGATGCCGCCCGCACAAACTTCGGATGCAGTTACGGATGCGGCATTTTTGAGATGACCCGACGAATCGACTGACACCATGAAAAAATTTCTGCAATGGCTGCTGGCTCCCGTCCGTATTACCCTGCTACAGCCCGCGTACGAGAAACTGTACCTGTTCACGCTGTACGCCATGAATTACGGCGGAGGCTCATTTACGGACGACAGCGGGGAAAAATACGTCGTAGGTTACGTTGCCCGGAAAACGGCTGACCAACCCGGCCCGGTTATCATCTTCGACGTAGGTGCCAACGTGGGCAGCTACGCGCGTATGCTGCTGCTGAATGGGTTAGGCAGTCGGGCAACCATTCACTGTTTCGAGCCGTCGCGGGTTACCGGCCAAACGCTGAAACGAAACGTCCCGGAATCGAACGTCGAGATACACAACATCGGCCTGAGTGATCAAGTTGGGGAATTGGCCCTGTACACCGATGCGGAGCAGTCGGGTATGACGTCGGTGTATGAACGCGATTTAGGGCACATCAACCTGTCATTCACGCAGCAGGAAGTGGCCACGTTCAGCACGGTCGATGAGTTTTCGGCTCACCGGAGCATTGACCGGATCGACTTGTTGAAAATCGACGTGGAGGGGCACGAGTTAGCCGTTTTGCGGGGAGCCAGCCGGATGATCGGGGAACAGCGCGTTCGGTTTATTCAGTTTGAATTTGGCGGAACCAGCATCGACTCACGCACCTACTT
>JAYTAC010000884.1:0-2270 GCA_043737755.1 Spirosoma sp. | reverse complement strand
GGCGGCTATAGCGGTAGCGGGCGTACCACTGACCGGGGCTACCCGCGTAGCGCGTGGGCAGGTTGCCTTTCTTGTCAGGAATAGCGTCCGAAAAACCTTTTTGTGGCTCAATGGCCCGTTCGTAGCGAGCAATCAGGTAGTTATCCGTCGGGGTGGGCAGCGCACCAAACAACCGGGCGTTGGCCGAAACCGTCACAAACGGCAGCAACCGCCGGATGGTCGGCCCGTCGAAGTCGGACACGGCCTGAAGTTCGTAGATGGAAAGCAGGTCGCCGAAGTCGGCGCGGTAGGTGGCTAAGCTGCTCAACTGCCGCTCGGTGAGCAGATACGTCGCCGACAGTTCGTCGCGGGTGGCGGTGTTCAAATCGAGCGGATTGGCGTAAAGCTGGGTGAGTGCGTCGAAGACGGCTTCGTAGTCGATGCCTTCGATCTGCACCGGAAACAAATCCTGAATCGACTGGCTGATAGCCGCACTACGCCGGATAACGGGCTGACTCTGAGCAATTATGGGAATAATAACAAGCCACCCGGCCGTCAGCAATACAAAGACAATACGCACAGTTATCTTCGGTCAAGTTACGGAAATGCCGCCTATTAACCGGGGGCATTCAGTTCGGTCGAAGAGAAAATTTTTGTGTACGTTGAATACAACTTAATATCCTGATCCGGGAGGGAAGCCGGATCAGGCCAGCTACACAAACCGGCGTTTCAAGATTTCGACCAGTTCGTTTACTTCGTCGCTATTCATGTCCCAGAGGTACTGCGACGCGTAGCGGTACGAAATAAGATCGAGTACCTGCCCGTAATTATCTACCGTGTCGATTTCTTCGATGGCCTGGTTGTAAGCACTGGAGTTACCGTTGAAAAGCTGGTTGATAAATCGGAACTTCTGGTTCAGCGAGATACTCCGGCCAACGCTTTCGATGGGCGTTCGGGTGAAGGTTTCGGCCACCGTCGCCGATTCAACCGGAGCCGCTTCCCGCAGTGTGTCGTTCAATGTGAGCTGTTGCGCTGGCTCAGAAGACGCGTCTTCCCGGACTGCACCCGTCACCAACGGCTGTGAGGTGGCCCCGGTTTGTAACTGCGACGGCTGCGAAATTGGCGCAACGGGTTCGGGACCGGACCCGCCGTCGCCGAGGAATATCGGCCCGCCAGCACCCGATTCATCAGCGGGGGCGGGTGTGGGGTCAGGGCGGGGCGGTATGGCCGGTGCAACATCGGCCGACACCATAGCGTCGGTCGGCACCAACGGCGCAGGCGGAACGGCGGGTTCGGTCACGGTGTCGAAAAACGACCGGTTAGGGGCGTGCGGGATGCTGTCGGGAACGTGACTGCGCAGCAAAGCGGCCACGTCCATCGGCACTTTTTCGGAAAATGTCTCCACGAACTTGTCGTGATGCTCCAGTTCGTGGCCGCGTTGCGTGAGGGCTTCGTCCAAAAACCCCAGTGCCTGATTGACGTACAGGAACGGCTTCCCGTTCATGCGCTGCATGATGTGCGCCGGGATGAACTGATTGATTTTGGTGTAACGCGTAATTTGTTTGAGGGCGTCGGCCGTCAGCGTGAACTCCGGCTGTGCCCGCAGCACCTCATCGAAATACGCCCGTGGGTCGAAAATCAGGGTAATCGTTTTGCGGATCGACTCGGCCAGCAACGGTTCGAGGTGTTCGCGCCGGACGCTGATGTGCTGCGAGACGACATTCATGAAACTTTCCAGTGCCTCCTCCACGTCGGGGTCTGCGAAGTCGAAATAGGGACTGCGAAACTTCTCGGCATCGGCCCGCCACTTGTCGAATAAGCTATTGACAATGAACAGGTTGATCTGGCTGATGGGTGCCAACGACAGAAGTTGCTGACCACTGATGGTGTGGTGCTGCTGGTAGAAATCGGCGGCTGTACGGCGGGCGTACGACTTGCTGTATTCAGTGAGGGCACTGGCGTTAAACTTGTTCGACATTGGTAAAAGCCTTTGTTTTGTAAAGATATAGTTTTCGGAATCAACGGGCCTTTTGCCCGCAGGTAAATCAAAAAATGTTTATTGAACCCAGCCGACGGCGCGAACCGCCCCACCTCCGTACCGGATGGATCGAACTGATCTGCGGGTCGATGTTCTCGGGCAAAACCGAAGAACTGATCCGGCGGCTAACCCGCGCCCGCATTGCCAAACTCAACGTTCAGATTTTTAAACCCGCCCTCGACACGCGCTACCACGACCAGAACATCGTTTCGCACTCGGCCCTGACCATTCCCTCGACGCCCGTACAAACGGC
>JAYTAC010000883.1:0-5664 GCA_043737755.1 Spirosoma sp. | reverse complement strand
GGGTGGACTTCATTGTTTATAACCGGTGGGGGGTGAAAGTCTACGAAGGCAGCGGGGGGGTGCTGGCCTGGGACGGACGGACGAGCGAGGGGGCCGAGCTACCCACGGGTTTGTACTACTACCAAACTACGGTGCGCTTTGCCGTGCTGGAGCGCAACGCCCCGCCCCTGATCCTGAAGGGCTGGGTCCAGATCATCCGCGAAGCAAATACCCAGGGGTAAGTATAGAATGGCCTAAAGAAAAGGGGGTTGTCGCCAGTTCATGTGGCGACAACCCCCTTTTCTTTAAGCTAACTTCTCCGGTTACGCCCGATCCTACTTCATATTGTGGTAGACCATCTGCACGTCGTCGTCCTCTTCGATGCGCTCAATGAGTTTCTCCACATCGGCGACTTCGTCGTCGGTCAATTCTTTGTAATCGTTGGGAATCCGTTCAAATTCGGCCTGTTTGATTTCGTAGCCTTTTTCTTCGAGGAATTTCTGCACCGATCCGAAGGCCGTGAATTCCCCGTAGATAATGTACTGATTGGCTTCGTCGTCAAGTTCGATTTCGTCGCCCCCCGCGTCGATCAGTTCGAGTTCAAGTTCATCGGGGTCGATGCCATCGGCGGGAATTCGGAACACCGATTTGCGGTCGAACATAAAATCGAGCATTCCCTGCGTACCCAAACTGCCGCCCAGTCGACTGAGGTAACTGCGGATGTTGGCGACAGTTCGGTTGTGGTTGTCGGTGGCCGTCTCGATCACGAGGGCAATGCCGTGGGGGGCGTAGGCTTCGTAGACGATCTCTTTGTAGTCCTCCTGCTCTTTAGACGACGCTTTTTTGATGGCCCGATCCACGTTTTCCTTCGGCATGTTGGCCGCTTTGGCGTTTTGGATAATGGCCCGCAGCCGCCCGTTGGTGTCGGGGTCGGGGCCACCGCCTTTCACCGCCATCACGATGTCTTTGCCGATGCGGGTGAAGGTTTTGGCCATCTGACCCCACCGCTTCATTTTCCGCGCTTTCCGGTATTCAAACGCTCTTCCCATTGTGGTTTAGGTTTTTAAACGCGGAGTAAAATGAGGAAAAGCAGAGTGGAAAGAGTTTTTCTCTGTGAACTCTGCTTTTCCTCATTTTACTCCGCGTTTATCAATTCATTTGTTACTTCATTAAAGTCAATGATTTCCTGACCGCGCAGCAGGTCCTCGAATGTATCGCGCTGACGGATCAGGTGCGGCACCCCTTCATAAACAAGCACTTCGGCGGGGCGGAAACGGGCGTTGTAGGTCGAGGCCATGCTGAACCCGTAAGCCCCGGCATTCTCAAACGACAGCACGTCGCCGGTCCGCACCTCGGGCAACAGCCGGTCCGTGGCGAAGGTGTCGGTCTCACAGATGTAGCCTACCACGTCGTACAATTTTTCAGGAATAGCCGGGTCTTTATCAGACGGATTCGAGATGTTTTTAATGTCGTGCCAGGCGTCGTACATCATGGGCCGGATCAGGTGGTTCAGTCCCGAATCAACCTGCACAAAGGTCCGGGTGGGGGTTTCTTTAACCACATTGACGTTCACCAACAGATGCCCGCTTTCGCTGACCAACAGTTTCCCCGGTTCAAAACACAACTGAATGTCCCGTCCGTAGCGGTTACAGAACGAACGGAACGCAGCCGATACTTTCGCGCCGAGGTCGGGCAGATTGGTAGCATAATCGCCATCACGATACGGCACTTTAAAGCCGCTGCCGAAGTCAATAAACTGTAGGTCCGGGTAATCGTCGGCCATGTCGAACAGCACGTCGGCGATCTTCAGGAACGTGTTGCTGTCTTTGAAATCAGACCCGGTGTGAATGTGCAGCCCCACGACCGGGATGCCGTACGTCGCTACGGTGTCGCGAATGCGGTCGCGGTACTGGTTGGGGATGCCGAATTTCGAGTTTTCGTGGCCGGTCTGAATCTTGAACGTGCCGCCTTCGGCAATGCCGGGGTTGATCCGCAGAGCCACCGGAAAGCGGTCGCCGTAGGTTTGTCCAATCTGTTCGAGCAGCGGCAGACTGTCGGCGTTCAGTTGCAGGCCCATGTGCAGTGCTTCCTGAATTTCGGACCAGGCGTTGCCGCTGGGCGTGTACATGATCTGACCCGGCTCAAACCCGGCCAGCATCGCCATCCGCGCTTCATTGACCGAGACGACTTCCACGTCGATCCCCTGTAGCCGCATCAGTTTCAGGATCGACACGTTGGTGAGTGCCTTGGCCGCGTATTTTATTTTCAGGTCGACACCGCTGAACGAAGACCGAAGTAAGTCGATTTTTTCGATAATTTTGTCGGCGTCGTACACGTACAGCGGCAAACCGAACTGGTCGGCAATAGCAAGCACATCGACACCCTGAATGCGGTAACCTTGATCTGACAGTTGCATAAGGTAAAAAAACGAACCGCAAAACTACGCCATCTTTCCCCATGACCAAAATTCGCCCGGTTCTCCTGTGGCTGTTCCTTTTTGGTTGGTTTTCTGACTTCGGCCAATCAACGGACAACCAAAAACGGGGTTTATCGTCACGTCAATCCGGCCGGGCAGCAGCGTATTCGGACAGGCAAACGACTTTTACGTACCACCGGCTCGCCGGTCAGGTGGCACCCCCAGAAAAGCAGCCGTACGAACACGCAAGCAAGGACCAATCGGTGAGCCAGCCCTGCCCGACACGACGCCAACCACCCCGACGGCCATGCTGAACCGGTCGCCCGGCATCTTGGGTCGGCGTCGGAAATTACGACTGCGCGAACGAACCTGAACGACTGGTCTGACCAGGTCTGGTCATGTCGTGTGTGTATCCTGGACGGCCACGTCCAGGCGCAAAGGATTATTTTCCTCGCCCGGACGTGGCCGTCCAGGATACACACACGACATGACGATCCAAACCTTCCCCGACCACGACACGCTGTCGCAGCACACCGCCGAGCACATTGCAGCCCTCGTTAACCAAAAACCGGATGCGCTGCTGTGTTTGGCTTCCGGCGACACGCCCATCGAAACGTACCGCCGATTCGTTGCGCTGGCGCAGGCGGGCCGCGTCGATGTCAGCCGCTGCACGTTCGTAGGCCTGGACGAGTGGGTGGGTTTTGGGCCGGACGACGTGGGGAGCTGTTCATATTACGTTTATCGCGACCTGTTCCGTCCACTCGGTTTGCGCCCGGAGCAAATTCACACCTTCAATGCCAAAGCGAATAACCTCACGGCTGAATGCGCCCGCATCGACGCACTCATCGACAACCGGGGCGGTCTGGATTTGCTGCTGGTAGGCATGGGTATGAACGGGCACATCGCTCTCAACGAACCCGGAACGCCCTTCACCAACGGCTGTCACGTTGTCGAATTAGCCGAAAGTACCAAAACCGTCGGACAGAAATATTTCGACCGGGAAACCGCGCTGACGCAGGGCATCACAGTCGGGCTGCGTCATTTGACCGGAGCACACGACGTAGTTCTGTTAGTCAGTGGCGAGAAGAAAGCCACTATGCTCCACACCGCCCTGACCGGTCCCGTTACGGAGCAGGTACCGGCCAGCATTGTTCAGACGCAGCCGGATGCGCGGGTCTGGGTTGACGCCGGAGCGGGACGTTTGGTGTGAAATTGATCGTTGAGTTAGTGACAACTTTGCCAAAGTTGGAAGAACTTTGGCAAAGTTTAGCAGTCCCCCATGCCCCTGAATACAACCTTCCCCTCCCGCCGTACCGAAGTCCTCGCCGGTGTTTCGACCTTTTTGGCGACGATGTACATCATCATCGTGAACCCGGCGATTTTGAGTCAGGCGGGATTGCCGTTCAGCGGGGTGCTGACAGCCACGATTCTGCTGTCGTTTTTCTGCAGTTTGATGATGGGTCTCTACGCCCGCAATCCGATTGTAGTCGCGCCGGGGATGGGCCTGAACGCGTTTTTCACCTTCACGGCCGTCAACGGCATGGGCATCCGGCCCGAGGTGGCACTGGGAGCCGTTTTCTGGGCGGGCATTTTATTCCTGCTGCTGTCGCTGCTCAACGTCCGGTCGGCCATCGTGCGCGTCATTCCGCTGCCGCTGCGCTACGCCGTTTCGGCGGGTATCGGGCTGTTCATCACGCTGATTGGTTTTGAGAACGCGAAGTTTATCGTGGCCAATCCCGCTACGTTAGTCGGCATCGCCCGCCTGACCGATCCTATTGTGCTGACTTTCGTGTTTGGTTTATTGCTGACGGCGGTGCTGGTGGTGCGTAACGTGCCGGGGGCCATCATCATCGGTATCGTACTGACGACACTGGCGGCCTGGCCCATTGGCCGGTTCTGGGGCGATGCGTCGGCGGTGAACTTCGGGCAAAAGACATTGGTCAATTTTCAGGGCATCGTGGCCGCGCCGGACTTTTCGCTGATCGGCAAGCTCGATCTGGCCGGTTCGCTGCAATGGTCGCTGTGGCCAGTAATTTTCGCCTTTGCCTTCACCGATTTGTTCGACAGCCTGAGCACGTTCGTCGGCGTAGCCGAAGCGGGTGATCTGCAAACACCCGACGGGCAGCCCCGCAACCTGAACCGCTCCCTGCTGACCGACGCCGTAGCGACCACACTGGCCGGGCTGCTCGGCACCAGTCCCGGCACGGCCTACGTCGAGTCGGCGGTGGGGATTGCGCAGGGCGGGCGAACGGGGCTGACCGCTATTGTGGCGGGGTGCTGTTTCCTGCCGTTTCTGTTCCTGTCGCCCCTGCTGTCGGTCGTCCCGGCCATCGCCACGGCTCCCGCATTGGTGCTGGTGGGGACGTTTATGATGAAACCCATTGCCCGCATCGACTGGGGCCGGTTAGACGACGCCCTGCCCGCGTTTCTGGCTCTGGCGCTGATTCCGTTCAGTTATTCCATCACGCAGGGGCTGATTTGGGGATTCCTGTCGTGGACGGTTATTAAAGTGGCCGTCGGCAAAAGCCGCGAAGTGCCGCCGGGCTTATGGATTGTGGACGTGTTCTGCTTACTGGCCCTGTTTGCCGGGCATTAACAGGTGGAAACGGTTGCCTGCGAGTCTTTTTTTTGACACGTCAGTACTGTTTTCAGCACCAAATTCCACTCCATATTACACTTCTTCGAGCAATAAAATGAACCTGCTGTTTAGCTTATCAGCGGCTGACAGACACAAAAGTGCATCTCAGATAGCCCGAGTTTTGACGGAAAAGTGGGCCAAGAATCACATCTATTGTCCAGCTTGTGGAAGCGACGCTTTAGATTTTTTTCCAAACAACAATCCGGTTGGAGACTTTTTTTGCCCCAATTGTAAATCCGAATATGAATTAAAAAGTAAGAAAGATACTCCGGCATCAAAAATCATCGATAGTACTTATATTAATGACAGGGCAAACGCATGAACGATATTTTCGTAACGAAACGGATAGATTGGCCAAATTTTCACTGGTTCGTTTTTCGTAACTGTCTAATAATGGTTCAGTAAATAGCCTATTTTCATAAGCAGGGCTTTCTTGTAAAAACGGGCAAGTAGCCGTTAGCCCTACTTTTGTGGTTGCAACACGACAAAGCCATGACTGCCACTGCTTGCCCAATCAAAACTACCACATTTTTTGGTGATGGCTGAATAACGTTGAAGTTCATATCTTTGATCATGGTCTTAGAAGCAGTCGCCTGCAAGCATTGTGGGCAAACTCAGCAAGTCAAACGAT
>JAYTAC010000882.1:0-2275 GCA_043737755.1 Spirosoma sp. | reverse complement strand
AACCCGCCTGCGACAGCGAAAACAGTTTTTCATCCACCTACACCCGCATTGTCAACCGGCGCGATGGCGAAGCTGTGGTTGAAAACGGAACCTGGCGGGTGAAGACCAAAGCGCTGATTCGGTACGAGTAGCGAATCAACCACACTCCTTGCTGATGATGTCTCGAATCGTATTGATCCTGTTGCTGCTGAGCAGTGCGTTGTACCTTTCCGGCTGTTCGGGTTGCTCCCGGTCGGGTAGTCACAGCCCGCGCCGGACGAAGCGAAACACGGCCGACCGCCAACCGGAAACCGCCCTTCGTACCCCGTCCGATACGTTGCGCCCGGCTCCCAAACCGGTGCTGAAACAAATAGGCGACGGCCCGACGGAGGTGGCGATGGAGCGCGACAATGGCGTATATAAAGTGCCCGTCACGGTCAATGGGGTGCCGATGAAATTTATCTTGGATACCGGAGCGAGTTTGATCTCGATGTCGGCCACCGAAGCGGAACGGATGTACGAGCGCGGGGCCATTACCAGCGCAGACATCATTGGCCGGTCGCGGTTTCAGGACGCTACCGGGGCCATCTCGCCGGGGGCGGTCGTCCGGTTGAAATCAGTGCAGATCGGCGACAGGGTGCTTGAGAACGTCCGGGCCAATATCGTCAGCGGGTCCAAAGCTCCCCTGTTGCTGGGGCAGTCGGCGTTGTCGCAATTCGGTAAAATTTCGGTGGATTACCGGCGCAACGTGGTGACCTTTGAATGAAATTTGTGTTCTCGTGTTTCGGGTATATTGGTGTACATACCACCGAAAACCCACAAACACCCACACACGTCAACGCAATCCTGAGTTCATGACTGAAACCGAATTAACCGACCGACTTCGCGAAGCCATCGTGCTCGACGGCCCCGACGCCTGGCGGAGCAACGGCTACCTTCAGGATGCTCAGGCCAGCGGATTGCCGCTCGAAGCAGCCTTGAAACGGGCTAACGAGGTAAGTCAGGAGGTTGGCAACAACAGCATCCTCTTCCAAAACATACAGACCCGCATTGCCCGGTTGGCGCAGCCCTCGCGCACGCCATACATTGAGCAGGACCTCGCCCAGATCGTCAACGCGGCCCGGTCGTTGAATCTGTCGCCCGATTTTGTGCGTAACCGGTGGGTGCCCGCTGAATTGGCCCGGCTGAAAGGCGTTTCGGCCCCGTTCGAATCCCGACAGTCACCCGCTGTGGTCAGTTCGCCCGCACCGGTAGCTCCGGCCAATGAACCTGACCGCTTTGATGAACTGCTGGAAGACGAAAAAGGGCCATCTCCGATCCACACCGGGCCGGTAGCGTCGCCCGTTAAACCAATTATTTACGAGCCAGTACCGGAACCGATCAGACCGCCGGTTTTTGTGCCGCCCGCGCCGGTTTTACCACCGGTTTTTGTCGAGCCGATGCCGTTGGCTGGCCCGCCACCCGTGGTGCGGTCGTTCACGGCGACGCCCGCCCGCGTTCGGAAGGGTGATTCGGTGACGCTGGACTGGGAGGTCGAGAACCTGCTGGCGGTGACCATCGACGATCTTGGCGAAGGGCTGTCGCCCAAAAATCGGGGCTGGATCAAACCGGCTAAAACGGCTGACTATACCCTGTTCGACGCCAACAGCAATCCCCTCAGTACGGTCCGGGTGGAGGTGGTTCAGCCCGACCGAAGCGGTCTGTACGGGGTGCTTTTCGCGCTGGCATTGCTGGGTTTGATCTACTGGTTCGTTAAAAGCAGCAACGCCACGCCCGCTCGGGACCCGAAGCCGACCCGCCGGACGGAGCAGACACCCCGCCGGACGGCATCGACCAACCAACGCGACCGGCAATCAGAGCCGACCGAAGAGATAGCCACCGATCCGCTGCCCAACGTGCCGTCACCTACTACAAACAGCGAACCCGTTGCGTCGGCCCCGCCCGAAACGAAGAAACCGGCGAAAGTTACTGAGCCGATACCTGAGAAGCCCGCTCCGGTCGAGCAAGAACCGGTTGAATCAATCGCCAAACAACCCGCCACGCCCGCCGACGCCCGCGCCGGTAAGTATGAAGAAGCCTTCGGCGGTAAGCCATACGATAAAGTGGAATTGGGAACGGACGAGCGCGGTTGGCGACGTGCCCGCAGCAACGGACGCTGGGGCTACATCAACGAGGCCGACGAATGGGTGATCCGGCCCGAATACGAAGCCGTTACGCCGTTCCGGGGCAACACAGCGGCCGTTTTTCTGAACGGTCAACTGATGACCATCAACCGGGAAGGGGAGCAGATCAGGAA
>JAYTAC010000881.1:0-5678 GCA_043737755.1 Spirosoma sp. | reverse complement strand
TTCTGGAAGCGGGCAACAACTGGGGTAGCTTCAAGCAATACAACCCGTTCGATTTGAAGCGGTCGGTGGGTTTTGGTGCGCGGATTTTCATGCCCGCCTTTGGTCTGATTGGTATCGACTACGGCTACGGATTCGATAAGATTCCGGGCGTCAAAGACAAGGCGTCGGGTCAGTTTCACTTCACCATTGGGCAGCAGTTCAGATAAGATTCGGGGTTGCGGGGCGTTAGTTGGGAGATAGATTGGTGAATCGGTTAAACGTTTCACCGGGTCGATCATCCAACTGACAGCAGCGGCCGTCCAGAATTGACAATCAACCAGTTCTGCCAAAAAAGGTAATCGTTCCATGAGAAAAGGTCTTTTTTTCGTACTTTTGTGCGCTGTTTGGGGATCAATTCCGGCCCACGCCCAGAAGTTCGGCTACGTGGACACGGAGTTCGTATTCAGCAAGATGCCGGAGTACCAGAAATCATTAGGTGAAATCGACAAATTCACCGACAAATGGTCGAAGGACATTCAGGACAAGTACGTCGACATTGAGAAATTGCAGAAGACGTACCAAGCTGAGGAAATCCTGCTGACCGAAGACATGAAGCGCGACCGGCAGCGGGCACTCAGTGAAAAAGAGCGCGAAGCCCGCGAGTACAACAACAAGGTGTTTGGCTACGAGGGGCTGCTTTTTCAGAAGAAGAAAGAACTCATGAAAGCGCCGATGGAGTTGGTACAGCGGGCAATCGACAAAGTAGCGGTGCAGAAGAAGTTAGACTTTATGTTCGACAAAGCGTCTGATTTCGTCATGCTCTACACCAACCCCCGTCATGACTACACGGACTATGTGATGGAGGAGTTAGGCTTGGATGCCGCCAGTATCAAAGCACCCGCCGGTAATAGTCCGGCAAGCAATGTGTTAACCACAAAACCGAAGTAATACAAACCAGTAACTGAGATGAACAAAAACCTCGTCATGGCGTTTGCCGCCACCCTCCTGATCGGCAGCAGCAACGCACAGGCACAGCCGACCGCAACGCCAACCACCACCGCAGGATCACCCGTTGTTGCCGCCGGACCGTTGAAGTTGGGCTACACCAATATTGACTACGTTCTGGCTCAGACACCCGAAGCAAAGGACATTCAAAACCAACTGACCATTCAGCGGACGCAGTCGGAGAACGAACTGAAGCGGATGCAGAAGGAACTGGAAGACAAGTATGGTGCCTACGAAAAAGGCGCGGCCCAGATGTCGGACGTGATCCGCAAAGACCGCGAAACCGAGTTGCAGGGCTTGCAGGGCCGGATTCAGGAATTCGGACGGACGGCTGAGACCTCGCTGCAAACCAAATACCAGCAGTTGGTGAATCCGGTGGTGCAGAAAATTCAAAAGGCCATCGATGCCGTAGCGAAAGAGAACAGCTATACATACGTGTTTAACCTTGATGCAGGTGCGAACACCATTCCTATCTTGCTGGTAGCACCTGAGCAGGATAACATCACGGAGTTGGTATTACGCAAAATGGGTATCGACCCAGCCAAAGCAGCCGCTGCGGCAGCCGCGAATAAGCAAACGCCGGGGCCTGCCAACCGGCCTGCTGCCACGGGCAGTAGCTCGACAACTCCGCGTAAAAACTAAGTCACTGTTCAATTCAGAGCGCGTGACAATGAAGAACCCTGCCAACCGGTGGGGTTTTTTGTTGTCACGCGCTCTGAATAAAGTACAACTATAAATACCAAAAGCCGCATTTTTACTGAGAAAAGTATCAAAACCGATTGGTGATTGTCTTCCAGTAAAATCTTCACCCTACTTTTACGTTCTCCAAAACAGACCACCCCTGACTATTGCCTATGATCCGCACTGCCGGTCGTGTGGCCTGGCTGCTGATGCTTCTGGTATGGAATCGCAGCCACGCGCAGGACGCCAAACCAATTCATCTCGTTTTACCGACCCAGCCTAATTGGAACGTCGTTTCTGAAGGCAATACGGTTCACTTCGACCTCAAAGCCACCGGCCCGGCTACCGATACGCTCTATTTTTCGTTGGGTGACGGTCGGCCGGAAGGCATAGACCTCGACTCGCTGGGTCATTTTAGCTGGAAACCCGATTTCGATTTAGCCGACCGGATTCAAACGACCCGGACCATTCCGGTTGAGTTCGTTATTCAGAACCGGCAGGGTCAGTCGACGTCTCAGACGGTTGATTTCAAGGTGCTGCACGTCAACCGTCCCCCCGTTGTGGGTGAACTACGCCCCTTTTACGTACGCTACCGGACGCAGAACACCTACAAAATGGACGCTGAGGTAGCCCGCGACGACGACGGTGACCCAATCGCGTTCATCCCCATTGCCGACCAGATGCCCGAGGGCAGCAAGCTGACTTCGCAGGGGGAGCTGACCTGGACGCTGTCGCTGAATCAGTTCAACAAACTCAAACAGGCCCCGCAATACATCGAGTTCTGGGTGGAGGACCAACCCGCCAAAACCCGCACGAAAGGTCGGCTGAAGGTTGAAGTGACGCAGATGGACCTGCCACCCGACATTGCCGTTATCCCGAAAGAAACCCACTACCGGATCAAAGAAAACGCGACCGTCAACCTGAAGTTCTATCTCTCCGATCCTAATGGTGAGGACGACATACTGACATACGGGTTTCTGTCCGACAACCGACAAGTTCCCAAAACGGCACTGGTCAAGAACACGGATAACCAGTACGAGTTTATCTGGCAGCCGGGCTATGATTTCGTGAAAGACCCCTATGATTCGTTGGATGTGCAGATTACGTTTTACGTGCTCGACAAATCGCAGAACCGCGAAGAGCGTCGGATTGCATTCACGGTATTCAACACGATAAACGAAGCCGAAAAAGACCGGTACTATTATGCGCAGTACCGCCAGTTGTTGGTGCAGGCCTGGGGATTGGTTGAACAACTGAACGACAAGGAAGAGGAGTTGAAGCACGATTACAAACGAGCCAAAGGCGGCAAACGCAACCGATCCGTAGCCAACGCGTCGCTCGGGGCCGTCACGGGCGTTACACCGGCTGTGAGCGGAGCAAGCACCAGCCTGAATACGCAGAAAAATGGTCGTCTTGTTTCGGCTATCGGCGGCACCGCCGTGCTGACGATGGGAACGCTCGAAGCGACGGAGGTTGTCGGAAAGTCGATGAAAGACCTGATGGACCGCTACAACTACGTCCTCGGCAAGCGGAGTGAACTGCAAAACAAAGGCGATGTATTTGCCCGCGAGTTTGCGTTGAAGTCATCCCGGCGCACGGGTGATTTCGTTCGTAAGTTAGACGATTTCCGGGGCACCATGAATCTGAGTGGCTTGGTGGCACTTGAGTTAGACGCCAACTGGCAGAGCAAGAAAGAAGCCAGCGACAAAGCCGTCAAGCGCACGTTCAAAGATTTTCAACCATTAGAGGAAGTGCAGTAGATGAGCCTTACTCGCTCCGCTTCGGCTCATTGGACACGACCGATTCGGACTCCGGCGCAGGCCGTTGTTCTTCTTCTGTCTTATCAATAATACCACGGTGACTGGTCTGATCATGTGTTTGCTCCTCCTCATCCAACTCAGCAACGGGCATTGCCTGAGCTTGCGTAGCATCAGGGCCGGAAACAGGCGGTAGATTTTCTTCGGCGGGGAGTTCGCTGAAGAAGCGACGCTGGAAAAACAGGATCACGCAGACGCCGATGAAAATGCAGGAGTCCGCAACGTTAAAAATGGGCGTCGAGTAATATTGACCACCCCAAACCGGCACCCAGTCGGGAATAAAGCCCTCCCAGACATCCACGAAAATCATGTCAATCACCTGCCCGTGGAACCACGCCGTTGGCGAACCGTAGGGCGCATTGTTCAGAAAAACGCCGTAAAACGTACTGTCGATGACGTTACCCACCGCTCCCGCCAGGATCATTGCCATTGCCCACAGGAGACCGTTGGGAGCACCGCGCTGGGCCAAATAAACTAAGTAATAGCCAATACCGACCATCGCAAAAAGCCGGAATACGCTCAACAGCAGCTTTCCGTACTCATAACCCAACTGCATTCCAAACGCCATTCCAGGATTGAGCACGTAATGAAGTTTGAGCCACCCACCCACCACGTTGATCTGCCCCGCGAAACCCGGAGTCATGTGGAAATGCACCGCCAGCTTCACGCCCTGATCCAGGACGATGAGCAGCAATGCCAGCACAAAAAACTTAATTGGATTTTTACGAATCATGTACAAAAGATTGGCCCAACCGGGAGGGCTGGGCCGTTTACGGGAAAGCCCGGCAAAAAGTGTTTCGCTGCTCCCGCCGGGCCTGATTATTTACACTCTTTCCGCCGTTTCAACTCATTACTGACCAGTGTGAATTCGCGGCTGCTCTGCCCGGCAATAGACTTGTTCTCATCGGCCCGGCGGAATAAGTAAGGCATTACGGCTTCAACCGGGCCGTAGGGTACGTATTTGGCCACGTTGTAGCCCGCACTGGCCAAGTTATACGATATGTTGTCGCTCATTCCCAGCAGCTGCGCAAAGTAGATGTGCTCGTCGTTGGGCACAACGTTCATTCGC
Source organism: Spirosoma sp. (assembly GCA_043737755.1). Taxonomy (GTDB): domain Bacteria; phylum Bacteroidota; class Bacteroidia; order Cytophagales; family Spirosomataceae; genus Spirosoma. The sequence goes on along the minus strand of JAYTAC010000881.1, from coordinate 1,127 downwards.
TTCATTTGCTGCAGGCAGTACTGACAACTATGCTCGTTATGCGTTCCCAAACAAGTCGACACGGTATCCCGGTTTTCCAGACAGTAGTCGATGGCTGCGTTGAAATCGTGGTCCGTAGCTTCTTTTGTAGCCTGAATAGGGTCCTGATACTCCTCCTCATGCGCCCGCAGCCGTTCCTTCTCGAGGTAAGCACCACGCACCAACTTAACACCTAAGTAGTAGCCTTTTGCGCGGGCTTCCTCCGTGTCACGCCGAAGATGCTCGAGGTTTTCCCAGCGGTACATCTGATACGAATTGTACACAACGGGCCGCTCGTGGTTATACCGGTCCATCATGGCATAGGCCAACGTGTCTATAGTATCCTGAATCCAGCTTTCCTCGGCGTCGATGAAAATGCGTACGTTTCGTTCCTGAGCACGGTGGCAGAGCGAGTCTACCCGTTTGAGCACCCGGTCGAACTCCGCTTTTTGCGCTTTGTCGAGCGAGTTACCGATTTGAACGGCTTCGAGCAGGTCGGTTGAGGCTATTCCGGTGATTTTAAAAACGGAGAACGGGATATCGGATGACTCGCTGGCGCGTTCGATGGTACGCAGGATTTCGAGGGTTGTGTCATCAAAGCTTTTCTCGGTTTCCTCTCCCTCAACCGAGTAATCGAGGATGGTACCAACGTGAGCGTTGTGGAGCGTTTGAATGGTGCGCTCGGTATCGGGAATACTTTCACCCCCGCAGAACTGCCCAAAAATGGTGTTTTTGATGAGGGACTTGATCGGGAGACGCAGGCGCAGTGCCAACTTTATGAAAAAAGTGCCTAAATTTACCAGCCATCCCTGATTCATCATCGCAAACAGCCAGTAGGTCTTTCGGAGTTTGAAATCCGACTGGGTAGAGAAGGCAATCGAAGTGTCCTCGAATGAAACAGGTCGGAAGTCTTTTGCCGCCGGTGCGGGCTTTACTTCTGAACGATTCCGGACAGTCTCCGGCATTTGATTACTTCGGTTCGACATATCAGTGCTCCGTTTGGGCGGTGCTACTTCCATAGCGTTAGGTGCGTGTCGACTAACACGACCGAAATATAAAACGAAATTTCGGTCAAACGGTTATCGGCTACCGGCACGGCTTGTTCAACA
>JAYTAC010000880.1:0-2279 GCA_043737755.1 Spirosoma sp. | reverse complement strand
TGACAATACAATCAAAGAGATCGACCATGCTTTCAGGTACGTTCAGAATATCCTGAATCCCAAAGTTTACCCCGGCTTGTAACGTTTCGGCATTGCGGCGAGCCGTTATCAGGGCATCTTCCGACACATCCCAACCCGTCACGTCCGATTGTGGTAAAAAACGCGCCAGCGTCACGGCCAGGCAACCGCTGCCCGTTCCAATATCGATTACCCGCACAGGCCGCTCGGTCATGTCGGCAAAATCGTGCATGATAAGCCGCACAAGGTCTTCGGTTTCGGGCCGGGGAATGAGCACATCCGACGATACTTCAAATTCGAGGCCGCAGAAAATGGTGGTGCCAATCACGTGCTGAATAGGTTCCTGCCGGTTGAGCCGTTCAATGATTCGGAACCAGTCGGGCTCGGTGCGGTTGATGGGCAGGGCGCGGTCGGCCAGCACGTCGGCTTTACGGAGGCCGAAGTAATGTTCGAGGAGCATAAACGCCATTTCCCGCGCTTCGTCGGGCGGGTAGGCGATGATGTTACGGCTTAGTTGCTGGTAAAGGGGTCGGGCAGTACTAGCCATACGACAGACGGGGTTTGGCTCAAAAATAAGGAAGTTTTCCCGGTTGCGGGTAAGGAAACAACGTACCTGAGCAAACCGGCCTGTCATGACAAATAGCCCGCCGCCTTACTTTTAGCCTTTCACCTTGACAATCATGACAAAACAAACCATTCTCTCTGGCTCGCCCTGGGAAAACAAAGTTGGCTACTGCCGGGCCATTCGCGTGGACAACCTCATTGAAGTGTCGGGAACGGTGGCCATCGTGGATGGCGTAACCGTGCGGGCCGACGATGCCTACGCTCAAACCGTGAACATCATCGAGCGCACTGGTAAAGTACTGGAACAGGCCGGGGCCAGCCTCGAAAACGTGGTGCGCACCCGCATGTTCACCACCGACACAGGGCTTTCTCATAAAATTGGGCAAGTGAGTCAAGTGCTCAGTTTTGAGGCTTCTCAAGACGACAACACCAATGCAATCAGCTACTTGCCCAGACCAAGATAGGGCTTTTTTTGACCTACTCAATCAACAAACTGACTTGGATCAACGCAACAACCGAGGCAAAAAGCATTCGCTGGCCTTTGTCCTGACGGGCGTGGTCATGGCCCTGCTGGCGGGACGGGATGGCAATCTCTCGGCCATCCAGCGGCACATGAAAAACCAGTGTCAAGCCTTGTCTCTGACCCTGGCCATACAAGCCACGCGGGTCATTTCCCGCCCCCAATTACCGCGCCTTCTGGCCCCGGTGAACTACACCCTACTAGCCCAATTGATCCAACACCACTATGGATTGGCGCTGCCAGAGGGTTTTGCTAACTGGCTCAGTGGCGATGGTAAAGAACTGCGCGGTTCGATCCCTAAAGGCCAACAACGTGGGGAAGTTTGTGTCTCCATCGTGACCCACACCCAGGCCGTTGTGGCCCAGGCCTACCACAATGGAGCGAAGGAAAGCGAACGACCAGCTATTGCTAATTTGCTGAAAGACAATGGGTTGTTAAATAAAAAGATCGTTCTTGATGCCTTGCACCTAGTGCCTTCGCTACTGGAAGCGATCCACCAGGCAAGGGGTACGTAGCTGATCGGTCTCAAAGCCAATCAAGAGCACTTACAACGGCACTGCCTGATTCAAACCCTGCTGCACAAGCCCGCTTTCGAGCGGGTCGATGCGCCTGTGCGGGGGCATGGGCGCATCGACCAACGTACCTATCAGTGTTACACGCTGGCCGATGAGACGCTCGACAAGCGGTGGGCTAAGTCGGGTTTAACGACGGTGGTGGTCGTCACACGGGTAGGTCAGAGGCTGGGGGGAGTGGAAACGAGCCGGACAGTGAGCAATTTGGTGACCAATCAGGCCATGGGAAGCCAGTCGGAAGCCGATTCGTTTTACGATGCCATTCGCGGTCACTGGTCGGTGGAGGTGCTGCACTATCGACGCCATGTGGTCTTAGCCGAGGATGCCTGCCGCAGTAAATCGAGTAGCTTACAGCGCACCTTGTCGAGCCTTAGGACGTTGACAATGAGTTTACTACAGTGGCTCAATCCGCCTAACATGGCGGCTCAACTTCAACAGTTTGCCGAACGAGCGCAGGAACTCATTGACTTTTTGAGACTCAAACGGGTTTTATGAGAAAGCCCTGGGTGTACGCAATTACCCAGTCCATTGATTCTGTAGATGGCTTCTACAAAGAGATAGCCAAACAGGTCATTGATAGTCCGGCTTTCCGTACGATGTCGAAA
>JAYTAC010000879.1:0-2281 GCA_043737755.1 Spirosoma sp. | reverse complement strand
CGATGGCTACCGGGTTTTCGCCGGGCTTGTCGCCCCGTCCTTTCGCTTGGTTCCAGCGTTTTTGCTGCGTGGCGGTCAGCACCTGACCGGGGTTTTGCAGTTCACCCGTAGCCCCAACGACGTGATCGGCGGGGGCGGTGATGGCCACTTTATAATTGCCGAAGATGAGCGTGAACTCGCCTTGCCCCAGAAACTGCTTGTTTTGCCAGCCCGTCACGTCGCTGTAGGCGCACAGGCGCGGAAACCACTGCGCCATTTCGTACAGGTAGTTGCCGTCCTTCGGGAAAAACTCGTAACCCGACCGGGCACGGGTTGCTTTGGCGTCCACGATCTGAAAATTCCAGTCGATAGCAAATGTGACGGATTTCCCCGGCCCCACCGCCTGCGGCAGATCGACGCGCATCATGGTCTGGTTGATGGCGTATTTCAGGGCTTTGCCGGACTGGTCGCGTACCGACGTGATGTTGTGGCCGTAGTTTTTGCCCGTCAACGCTGCATTGGGGTCCAACTGAGCCGCCGTTGCCCCGCGCTGGGCATTGATGCTATTCGTCGTGGCGGTGTTACCGTCGGCACCGGGCCGGAACAGGTTCTGGTCGAGTTGGAGCCACAGGTAGGGCAGCGCATCGGCCGAGTTGTTGCGGTAGACGATTGTTTCTGAAGCGGTTATCTTCTGCTTCGTATCATCGAGCGCAACCTTGATGTCATAATCGGCGCGGTTTTGGAAGTAGTCTTTGCCGGGTGCGCCCGACGCCGTGCGGAAGGTATTGGGCGTGGGCAGTTGGGGGCCAAGCTGCTCGAAACGTGTGTTGGCCCGCTGGGTTGGCGGGGCTGGTGCCTGCGCCGATGCCGTCGCCAGCGAAGCGGCCAAACCAGCCATCAGCAAAATTATCGTTTGCATACGTAGAGGTGGAGTTGTCGATAAGAGGGGTAAATCTACAAAAAAAGGGTTACCCTGCTGTGTTCTACAGGTACCCATGTGGGAACCGTGTTATAAAAAAAGAGACCCCGTTGGGAGTCTCTTTTTGGCAACGCAGCTTTCCTTGATTTAGAACCGGACGTTCACGTTGGCGTTGAACATTGTCCCCAACTGGCTGAATTGTGAGCCGTTATAGCCCAGGATGTCATAGCGGCCACTGAAGCTCAGGAAGCCACGCAGCAGCGACTTATCCTCTGCTTTGGCGAGGGCTTGCTCCCCTTTCGAGTTCAGCGCAACCAAATCCCATTTGGGCAGGACGTTGAACAAGTTATTGACGTTTATGGTGGCCGATACATTCTTGCCAAACAAATAGCCGACACTCAAATCCGTGACGACAGCGGGCCTGAACGTCGCCTTAATGTTCTCCATTGCTGCTCCGCCATTGTCTAAATCCTGGAAAGACGTTGGCCCGAAAAGCGTGCTGTTCAGATTCACGTTCAGCTTGCCGACGGTGTAATCCAGACCCAGAATCGTCTTGTATCTTGGGCGGCTCTCGGTAAGCAGCGATTTGATCTGCGTGTTCAGAATGCTCGACCCGGCAGCTTTGATAGCCGGAGGATCGGCGGGCGTACCCACAATTTTGTTTTCCAGTATGAGGTTACCCGCCAGATTGAAACCCAGCTTCCCCCGGCCCATTCCCACGTTGCGGTACGAAACCACATAGTCCAGACCGGCGGTGGTCGTTTCGATGCCGTTGATGAAGAACTGAACGGTGGTTACACCCGCCTGACTCAAAATGCTGCCCAGCGCACTGGCAGGGTCCGAAGACCTGATCGATGAGCTGTATACGATCCGGTCTTTCACGTTGATATTGAAGTAATCCAGCGTGACGCTCAGGTTTTTAGCCGGATTCAGGGCTACACCTACCGTGTAGTTGGTCGAGTTCTCAGGCTTCAGGGGCGGAATGCCCAACAGGCGGGCCTGTGCGCTGCGGTTGTTGAACAAACCCGATAGCTGGATGGTCCCGCCAACGAAAGCCGCCTGAACCGACTGCGCATAAACCTGGTGCAGTGCCGGGGCGCGGAATCCCGTCGATGCCGACGCCCGAAGGACGATCCGGTCATTCGCTAATTTATAGCGGGACGACAGTTTATAGACGTTTGCTGCGCCGAAGTCACTGTATTTTTCGGTTCGGAAGGTGCCGTTCAGCAGGAAGTTTTTGGTCAGGTCATAATTCAGATCGAGGTAAGCCCCGATGTTGAAGCGTTGGTTAGATCCTGCGTTCAGTTTGTTGAGACCCGGAAATGAGTTGGACCCTTCGCCACTGTACGAATTGTCGTCCCCGGCGACGATGGTGTACTTTTC
>JAYTAC010000878.1:0-5697 GCA_043737755.1 Spirosoma sp. | reverse complement strand
GGCTAACAAAACCACCACAAGCCCAATCATGGCCAACTTCAGATTCAAGGCCCTTGAAATTGCCCAAAGTCGTCAGGCACTGCCCGTTGCGGCCCCGGCCGAGCGCGTCGCCGATTTTTTCGGCTCCAACACGTTCAATAGTGAAGTGATGCGGACGCTGCTTTCGCCCGAAGCGTACCTCAAAGTCACCGAAGCCATCCAGACCAACGGGCAGATCGACCGGGGCATTGCCGACGAGGTAGCCGGGGCCATGAAATCGTGGGCCACGTCCAAAGGAGCCACCCACTATACCCACTGGTTTCAGCCGCTGACGGGCGAAACGGCCGAAAAACACGACGCCTTTTTCGACATTACCATCGACGGCAAGGCCATCGAAAAATTCAAAGGCGGGTCGCTCGTGCAGCAGGAGCCGGACGCATCGTCGTTCCCCAACGGGGGCCTGCGCAACACCTTCGAGGCTCGCGGCTACACCGGCTGGGACCCGTCGTCGCCCGCCTTTCTGATGGACAACGGTGCGGGCGGCAAAACGCTCTGCATCCCGTCGGTATTCATCGCCTACACCGGCGAAGCCCTCGACTACAAAACGCCCCTGCTCAAAGCCCTCAACGCGCTGGACAAGTCGGCTACGGCGGTGTGCCAATATTTCGACCGGAGCATTACCAAAGTCACGCCTACGCTCGGACCCGAGCAGGAATACTTCGTCGTGGACCGCGCCCTGTTCTACGCCCGGCCCGATCTGGTGCTGGCGGGCCGGACCGTATTTGGTCATTCGCCCGCGCGGGGACAGCAGTTGGACGACCATTATTTTGGGTCCATTCCGCCCCGCGTCAACGCCTTTATGGTCGATTTTGAATTCGAGGCCATGAAACTCGGAATGCCCGTCCGGACCCGCCACAACGAAGTCGCCCCCGGTCAGTTTGAAGTAGCCCCGACGTTTGAGGAGGTGAATTTGGCCGTGGATCACAACGCCCTGCTGCGCGATCTGATGGATAAAATCGCCGAGAAGCACAACCTGAAGGTGCTGTTTCACGAAAAGCCATTCGCGGGAATCAACGGATCGGGCAAGCACAACAACTGGTCAATGGGCACCAACACGGGCGTTAATCTGCTGGCTCCCAGCTCAAAACCCAAAGAAACGCTGCGGTTCCTGACGTTTTTGGTCAACGTCGTGAAAGCCGTTCACGACAACGCCGATTTGCTCCGGGCCAGCATTGCGTCGGCGGGGAACGAATACCGGCTGGGGGCCAACGAAGCTCCGCCCGCCATCATGTCGGTGTTTCTGGGCGAATCGCTCACGCAGGCACTCAACGACCTCGAAACAAAGTCGGAGATCACAGTAAACAAGGGCGACAATGTGTACTATAAACTCGGTCTGAACCGAATTCCGAGCCTGATGCGCGACAACACCGACCGCAATCGAACGTCGCCGTTTGCCTTTACGGGCAACAAATTCGAGTTTCGGGCGGTGGGCAGTTCGGCAAATTCAGCGTCGACCATGACCGTGCTGAACGCTATCGTGGCCGATCAGCTGAACCAGTTCAAAACCGATCTGGATAACCGGCTGGCGCGGGGCGAAAAGAAAGAATTGGCCATTGTCGACATCCTCAAAGACTACTACGCCCACTCCAAACGGATTCTGTTCGAGGGCAACGGCTACGCCGACGAGTGGGTCGCCGAAGCCGAACGCCGGGGATTGTCGAACATCAAATCGACGCCCGAAGCGTTGGGGATTTACGTCAAACCGGAGTCGCTGTCGCTGTTCGGGCGGACGGGCGTGATGAACCACGCCGAAGTGGAATCGCGCTACGAAATCGAGTTGGAGAAATACATCAAAAACGTACAAATCGAGTCGCGGGTGATGGGCGATTTAGCGATGAATCACGTCGTATCGACAGCCCTGAAATACCAGAACAAATTAGCCGAAACTGCCCGCAACCTGGTAGAACTGGGGATGACGGCCGAAGCCGAACCGATCAAGGATATTCTGCGCGAGATTTCGGCCCGCGTCATCGCCATCAAGCGGGGCGTGGAGTCGATGACCGAGAGCCGCAAACGGGCCAATACCGTCGATAATACCATCGAAATGGCGACTCTCTACGGCAACGACGTAAAGGACCACTTCGACCCGATCCGCTATGAGGTCGACAAGCTCGAGCAGATCGTGGACGACGAAGACTGGCCATTAGTGAAGTACCGCGAGTTGCTGTTTGTGAAGTAAACCGAAGTGGTTATGGCAAAGAAAACGATAACATTCTACAAAGACCTGAACGAACCGTATGAGCGAATGCTGGAACGGGGACTGCGGGAAACACCCGAAGAGCGATATTGGGGTTTTTTCGCCATGCAGTTTCGGCTTTGGGCCATCAAAGGCTACCCGCACAGCGACAAACGAACCATTACGGTGAGTAAGCCATCATGGATTTAGAGAACGACGAGTTCAAATTATTTACCGAACACGCCGTTCGGAACGCCCTTCGCTACATGGTGATCGGTGGTTTTGCCATGTACCTGAACGGGCTGGCCCGCAACACGGAAGATGTCGATATCTGGATTGAGCCAACCGTTCTGAACGGACAGCGTTTTATCCAAACGCTGCTGGGCATGGGATACGCCGATGATGAAATGGACCAAGTGAAGGCACTTGATTTCACGCAGCCACAAGTATTCGGGCTGAACAATTACCTCGATATTCTGACGGTCGTCCATTGCAAATTTAACTTTATCGAGTGCTTTCAGCGGTCACGCTCCGTCAAAAATCAGTACGGCTACACCATTCATTTTCTGCATTTGAATGACCTTCGGGAGCAGAAAATTGTGGCCCGGCGTCCCCAGGATTTGCGCGATATTGTGATGATCGACGATTTTCTGGCAAAGTCAACCGAGCAGAACAGGGGCGAAGCCGACGACCGATAACGGCAGCAGCGTAACTCGCCCCGGCAATTCCCGCACGGCCATTGTGCTCTGCCTGCACTTGTTGCTCATCGGGCACCACCCGTGTGGTCAATCAGTCACAATCCCTTACTTTTACCTTATGGATACAACTAAAAACGACGGGTTCGACCCCGAAGAAATCAACGCGCTGAAAGACGAATGTCGGCAGGAAGGTAAATCATTCGTGTACGTCGAAGACGACGATATGGACGTGCTGGAATCCGGCGAATGCGTTCACATTCAGTTTCCCGGCGTCTACGAACAGCAGGAAGTCATCTACGACGCCTTAGTCTACACCCTCCGGCTGCACCACAGCAGTTTGGTCTATGAGATGGCCGTGGGGCAGGTGCAGAAAACCTTCCCGACCTATGTGCCGCCCGAAGACCGGGAACCAACCTACAAAATTACGCCCGAGATGGAGGAAGAAGCCGAAACGGCCCTGACCGAGATCATCGACGAGATCGAGGAAACCGAGACGGTGAAGGTGCAGGAGCACATTGAAGTCGACACCGACTTCGATTACGGCATCAGTTTGGACGTGTGCCTGAACGTGGAGGAAATTACTGACGAGGTAATTGAAAATTTCGTTCGCAGCTTCAACGCCAACACGCTCTCATTAGACACGACGATGTATTCGTTCATGAGCGAGGAGGAGAATTGATACTCAAGCAAACGTGACCAACGCACAATGTCTCATTGAGGCATTGTGCGTTGGTCATTTTCAGAAATATGACCCGCTTGGCCGACTGAATGGCGCAGATGCCGGGCAAGACGCTCTCCACATAGTCTTATGCAACAACCCGACTCACTCAACCAAGTGGCCGAATTCCACCGGACATTTCACGCACCCATTCTGGCAACGCCCCAGATGCCGTCCGACGCCCGCGCTCAGTTGCGCGTATCGCTGCTGGCCGAAGAGTTGGACGAATTGCGCGAAGCCATTGCCGACGGTGACCTCGTGGCCGTGGCCGACGCTCTCTGCGACTTGCAATACGTGTTGTCCGGTGCCGTGCTGGAGTTTGGACTGGGCGATACATTCAAAGCCCTGTTCGATGAGGTCCAACGCTCCAACATGAGTAAAGCCTGCGCAACTGTTGCCGAAGCCGAAGCCACCGTGGCGCAATACACGGCTAAAAACGTCCCGTGTCATTACGTCGAATCGGAGGGCAAATTCTTAGTCTTCCGCGATGCCGACCACAAAACACTTAAAAGCGTGAACTACTCCCCGGCTGATCTGGAGGGCATTTTAGAGAAAAGCTAAACCGCATCGGCGGACCGACGGAGTCACGGAGCAGAGCACGGAGGTCACAGAGTAAATAGGTTAACTCTGTGACCTCCGTGTTTTACTCCGTGACTCCGTGTTAAAACTGACTATGGAAAATTACACCCACACCGCCGTAGACCGCTTCCTGCGCTACGTGCAGATCGACACGCAGTCGGACCCGCAGTCGTCGGCCAATCCGAGCACCGAAAAACAGAAAGACCTGAGCCGGATACTGGTGCAGGAGTTGCTCGACATGGGCGTCGCCGACGCCGAATTGGACGAATGGGGCTACGTCTACGCCACCATTCCGGCCAATACCGAAAAAGCCAACGTGCCGACTATCTGCTTTTGCTCGCACGTCGATACCTCGCCCGACGTGACCGGCGCGGGCGTAAAACCTATCGTTCATGAACGCTGGAACGGGGCCGATATCGTGCTGCCGGACGACGAAACCCAAGTCATCCGCGTGGCCGACCACCCGGATTTGCGAAATCAGATCGGTAACGACATCATCACTGCCAGTGGTACGACCTTGCTGGGAGCCGATAACAAAGCGGGCTTAGCCGAAATCATGGACGCAGCCCATTATTTGATTTCTCACTCGGCTGTGAAGCACGGACGAATCCGGCTGCTCTTCACGCCCGACGAAGAGGTAGGACGCGGCACCGAGAAAGTGGATATGCAGAAGCTGGGGGCCGATTTTGGCTACACCATCGACGGAGAATCGCTCGGTACGCTCGAAGACGAGACATTCTCCGCCGATGCCGTAAAAATTACCATTCAGGGTGTGAGCACGCACCCCGGCTTCGCAAAGGGCAAGCTGGAAAACGCCCTCAAAATTGCCGGTGATCTGCTGGCCGCACTGCCTAAAAACACACTCTCACCCGAAACGACGGACGGTATGGACGGATTCGTGCATCCGACCCGCATGGAAGGCAATCAGGATCAGGCGGTGCTCGAATTTATCATCCGCGACTTCACCGAAACAGGCCTGCACGATAAAGAAGCATACCTACAAAGTCAGTTGGACGATGTGCTGACGCATTACTCCGGCTCAAAGGCTGACTTGGTGGTGAAGCAGCAATACCGCAACATGAAAGAAGTGCTGGACAATCACCCGGCCGTGGTCGGGAACGCGCTCGAAGCCATCCGCCGGGCGGGACTGTCGGCCGAACGGCGCAGCATTCGGGGCGGCACCGACGGGTCGCGGCTGTCGTTTATGGGTCTCCCCTGCCCCAATATTTTCGCGGGCGAACACGCCTTTCACTCGCGGCAGGAATGGGTGTCGGTGCAGGACATGCAGACCGCCGTTCGGGTAATTGTCGAGGTGGCGCAGGTGTGGGAAGAACGCGCATGAGTACCGCCCGCATCGCCGTTGACTTCGGCTTAGTCGTGCTGATCTGGCTCGTTCAGCTTATCATTTACCCCGGCTTTCGGTATTACAGTCCGGCGGAGTTGGCTGTCTGGCACCCCAAATACAGCAACCTCATCACGCTCGTCGT
>JAYTAC010000877.1:0-5697 GCA_043737755.1 Spirosoma sp. | reverse complement strand
CTAAAATAGACATGCACGATGGCGTGATTGCCGAAAAAATTGCCCAACTGTTCGACATGCGCCCGTATGCCATCGAGCAACGGCTGAAACTGCGCAACCCGATTTATTTCGAGACGGCCGCTTATGGACACATGGGCCGCAAGAACGAGATGGTGACCAAAACATTCGGAGCCAACGGGCACACAAAAACGGTTGAGGTGGAGTTGTTTACGTGGGAAAAACTCGACTTTGTCGACAAAGTGAAAGTAGCCTTTGGATTATGAAGGGTACCCCGGACTTGAGTCCGGTTTAGTTAGTAGTGTAAACCGGACTCAAGTCCGGGATACCAAAACGCCGAGAGCCACTCCATCAGGGGTGGCTCTCGGCGTTTATCAGCGATCCATTCTATAACTCGTCGGGTTCAAAAACCTCGTCTTCCTGCTTGAGTTTGGCTTCGGTAATGGCCGGGCTGGAGAAATCGTTTCGTTTTTGCTTGCAGCGAATGAGTTTGTCCTTCAGCACGTCGAGCACCCGGTCGGTGGCGGTCTCGAAACTCTTGTCGTGTTCTTTCACGAATAATTCTTTGCCGGGGATGGTCAGTCGAACCTCAACAACTTTTTCCTTCACCTTGTTGGAGTCGGCCCCGTCTAATCGCAAAAACACCTCCGCCCCAATGATATGATCGTGGAAGGTGTCTAATTTGTTGAGCTTTGCCTGGATGAAATCGAGCAGGCTTTGATCGGCCGTGAACTTAACGGCGTGCATTTGTAGTCTCATTGTGTCGCTTTTAAAGGTGAATTGAAACAGAACATCAATGGACTGCCTAAGTTTGGCCATAACAATCACAATGTCAAGGCCCGCTATGAAAGATGCAATCGCGTTTTACAAGCCATTCCGCCAATTAACGCCTACAGGATCAATCTGTACGATTAGGGTGTCGCTGTGGAATGCCATGTGATGCAAGTTCTTCGAAAAGTATAATTCCGATTAATTTAAGTAAACGTGTATCGGTTTTCTGGGGCGTAGCGTAATCAGCGGGTGGGGAGTAATCCGCTGATCCGATGCCGATCTGATCGTAAATGTTCGCACCAGCAAAGCCAGCAGAATCTGCATTTCCATCAACGCAAATTGATTACCGATGCACAGGCGCGGTCCTCCACCAAAAGGCAGATAGGCGTATGAATGCTGCTCTTTATCCCGCCCCGGTGCAAACCTGTCCGGGTCAAATCGGTCGGGGTTGGGCCAGTCTGCCGGGTTGCGGTGGAGCAGATACGGACTAACCAGCGCGGTGTCTCCGGCGGGGATGGTGTAGGGGCCAATGGAATCATCGGCGAGGGCTAAGCGGCTCATGATCCAGGCCGGTGGATAAAGCCGGAGCGACTCCTGAATGACCTGCATAGTATAGGGCAGGGTACGAAACGCGTCGGGCGAAGGCGTCCGGGCGTCGCCAAGCACCGTTTGCGCTTCGGTTTGTAGCCGGGTCAGTACGTCCGGGTGCTGGGTAAGCAAATGGAGTGTCCAGGCCATCGAAACAGCCGTGGTTTCGTGACCGGCCGCAAACAGCGTCACGCACTCGTCGCGCAGTTGCTTGTCGGACATCCGTTCGCCGGTATCCTCGTCTTCAGCACTTTGTAGCATAGCCAGAAGATCGTCGCGGTCACCATCAACCGGTTTTTTACGCTGGTCGATGACGCCGTAGATGAACGAGTCGACCAATATGCCTGCCCGGCGGAACCGCAGGTGGGCGGGCGTTGGCCAGCGCATCGGAAACCGAATCGGCGACAGCATCCGCTGGTTAGCCTGGTATTGCAGCGTGTCCAACGCCGACGACAGACCATCGAGTTTACCCACCACATCGGACCCAAACAGCGTTTTGCAGACGATCCGCATCGTCACGTCCATGAGCGACTGCGACGCGTTGACGGGTTGGCTTCGGTCGAGTTGGGTCAGTTCATCTACCCAATTGGCCGTTTCGGTAATCATCGTCTGGGCTAAAGCCGCTAATTTTTGCCGGTGAAACGCCGGTTGGGCCAGCCGTCGTTGCCGACGCCAGAAGTCGCCGTCGCTGGTGAGCAGTCCATTGCCCAGAAAAATTTTGAGCACGTTGAAGGCTGGAGAGCGGACGTAGTTACGGTGGTTTTCCTGCAAAACATGCTTCGCATCCTCCGGTTGCAGCACTAAATACTGATGGCGACCGCCAATGCGCAGATGTACCACTCGGTCGTAGCGTTGTTGCAGCGTGTTCAGAATAGCCAGCGGGTCGCGCAGGAACGCGAGCGTGTTGCCCAGCACCGGCAGGCCCGGATGCAGGGGCACGGGTGTAGTGGGCGAAGTAATGATTGTTTCCATGAAAGGGCAACGCAGGTTAGCTGTGGGTAATATGCCAGTTAAACTAATCGCCAGCGTCTGACGGGCAAGCCAATTTTACGGATTAATTACGGCATCCAGTTCATATGCATGAGCTGACCAATCATGAATGACCCGCTTTTGTCGTCCGGTAATCACTACGCGTAATCAATGGCCATCTGCGCGACTTCGGCCAGAATGTCGTCAACGGTTTCTTTGAGTTCCGGTCCCATGCGCAGGTACTCGGTTGGGTATTCGTCGCGCAGGAAGTGCAACGTGGCGTAGTACAGCGGCTTGAAACGGTCTTTCAACTGCCATTCTTCCTGCTGGAAATAGTTATAAGCCGTGTGGTACTGCTTTTTAGCGAGGAGGAGTTTGAGGTAGGTTTGACCTATGTCCATCTCCCGACCCTTCCCGCCAAATCCATTAATCATCTCCTGAGTAACGTCTTGGGCGAAAGCACCATAGTCTTCTCGGCCAACAGTATCAAATTTGTTGTTCCATAACTCTATGATTTTTTTTATGAGTAAGAGATTCGTCATTTGCGTAGCAAACAGTTTATCATTGACTTGCCACCCTGTCAATGCTAATGCTAACAAACGCTTCTCTACTTTCTTCTTGTCAAAGTATCTATAAGCTACTTCCGTTGCAGTAATATTCTCAAGATTGACAAAAACTTTTGCCTTGCTTGGAGACTTTACTGGCACATAAAAAATTTGAGAGACACCTATCATAGCCACATTGCTACTTTTAACGGGGTCTCCCTTTGCTTTAATTTCCTCGATGGCTTCAGTGATTCGCTGTTTAGTTTCTGGATTAGAAATGAAAGATGAAGCTAAAGCTCCTTCAGATTTTCTCAAGTTTGATGTAAATAAATAACATGCCGCTAAATCAAGATAAGTGTCTTCTGTTTTGACATTTAGATTTTCAAGAATGTATAATGCTGAGTCAAACTTCCCTGATAGCATGAATTGAGAAACATCTTCCTGTTTCGAATATGGTAAGCTTTTGGCTAAATCTCCACGACCAATTTGTAATAAGTATATACGCGTCCTTTTTTTCAATAAATCTTCCAATTCTTCATCCTTCAACACCCCTGCAAACGCCGTCGTCAAGAATAAAGCCGCTTCTGGGTCCAGCGTTCCAAGTTCCATAGCCTGTAAATGACCATCAATCCGCTCCTGCATCCACTCTGGATTACCACCAAACATTTCCTCGAAAAAACGCACTAACCACAGTACCCGCTGGTCGGTCTTGCGGCCGAAGCGCATGAGATACCAAATGTTGAAAAATCGTTCTTTGAGTCGGTACAGGTGATTTTTAGTCTTTGTTTCTATTTTTTCGACTACGCTGTTATCAATTAATTGCTTTAACTGCGCCGATACGACCTTGCTTTCCAAGCGGACAACTTGAGCTAATTCTTTCGCACTGGCGGCATCCCAGGCCGAGGCCAGTGCCGCCACAATTTTCTGCTGCTGGGTGGGGAGGTCGTCCATGCGGTGTTTGTAGAGGGGCGTCACGCGGTCGAGCAGCACGTTTAAATCGCGGAAGACGGAGCCGGAGTTATTTTCAACCATAATCTCGAACAACAACACCATTGTTCGGATTACGCCCCCTGTTAGTCGGCGGATGGCTTCAATGCGGCCGGGCTGTTGCTCAATGATTTGTTGGATAGCGTCGGCGTGGTACGTCTCGCCCAATTTCAGAAACAGATCCGTAGATTCTTCCCGCGAAAGCCCTTCCAAATGAATGACTTTGAAGAACTCATAAAACGGCTTGCCATAGTCGTGTGCCTGTTCAATAACTACCGAGGTGGCACCAACAAGCCGGAGTTCGGGTACGGTGAGCAGCACTTCGCGCAGGCGCTTTTCCTCCTGATTATCTAACTTTTTCAGCAGGTCGCCGATGTTGTCGATGAGCAGCAGGAGCTTCTTGTTGTGCTGTCGTAGGGCAATGATCAACGTATCCAATGCCCGCTGTTCGTAGTCAGGCTGGCCATATTGGGCGGTGATCGTGTCCAATAAACCGGCAAACGCCCCATCGGCTTCTTCCACGTACTTAGCCGTGCGTTCCCATATGTCGGCTAATGAACCGATTCCATACTCTTCCTCATTGAACACTACTGGAATTAGTCGTTCGCGCAGTTCCGACGTATTTTCGATTTCGTAGACGATACGGAGCAGAAATGACGTTTTGCCCGTACCCCGAACGCCCTGAATCAGGTAATGCTGTTCAGGTTTTGTCATGGACGCGTCCCTAATGTCGCGGAAGAGCCGCTCGAATTTTTGCCTGCGGGCAATGAACCCGGCAATCAGGGCTTCTTTGCTCTGATTGTGCGGGTTGTAAATAGTGGCAATCAGCGGTTGCGGGTTAGCAGACATACTTCTTCCACCAAAATTCAAGAATGGATGAATTGAATCGATACGCCTGATTGTCGGCGGTTAAATGCAGGTAGCCGTCATATTCCAGCGACTCGATGGTGGCTTCGTAACTACTGGCAATGCCGTGCTTAACGGCTAAATCATGAACAACGGATTTTTCCAATGGTATTTCTTCGGTAGCCCGGTTCAATACTTCGTGCACAAACTGATACTCCGCACCTGGTTCGAGCCGTTTTTTAAGCCGCTCGTAATACTGCTCGAAGTAGATTTTGTTCCGCTGGTGAAATACTTGCTGAAAGGCTTTATCCGCTTTCGCCCGGTCGATTGGATTACCGCTGCTTTCGTAGACATCAATAACTTCCTGAACCAGCAACTGCACATGAAAAGGCATTAACCAATCAATCTTTTGCAGAATGAAGCTGACCGTTTCGTCGTCAATCTGAATTGTTTCCGGCTCAATAAGTCGCCGAAAGAGGATGTGAGCCTCACCTTCAGTCAAGGGTGGGATATCAACGTACTGGAGTTGATTGACAAGATCACTGGCTTCCAGTTTCTTAACTAATGGTTGCAGTCCAATCGAACCTGTCAGTAAAAACTGTACTTTATCGGTCAGTTTGCGGTTGTGCATCAACTCACGAAATGTTTGTAGAAACCGACGTGCTTCTTGTTTGCCGTGCTTCAAAAAGATGTTGTCAAGCGTTTCTGTAAACTCGTCAACCATAATGATGAGCTTACTACCACCCAAATCCAGTTCTTCCAACAGTTTTTCCAAATCCGTTTGGAAATTCACAGGATCTCCTTTGTCAAGCGAAACGTCGAGAAATGGGACGGACACTTTCAGGTTTATGCGTTGTAACAAACCACCGGCCACTTTCTTCAACGTATCGGTTACTTTCGACATCGTACGGAAAGCCGGACTATCAATGACCTGTTTGGCTATCTCTTTGTAGAAGCCATCTACAGAATCAATGGACTGGGTAATTGCGTACAC
>JAYTAC010000876.1:0-2287 GCA_043737755.1 Spirosoma sp. | reverse complement strand
GCGGCCCCGCGCGATTTTCATGATCGTAAAGAATAGCCAAGATTGTCATTTCGTCCTGTAAATCATTCTAATCCTGTGAATCCTGGTTCAGACACTATCCGCGTTCGGTTTGCGCCCAGTCCCACCGGCCCGCTGCACATTGGTGGCGTGCGTACCGCCCTCTATAACTACCTGTTCGCCCGCAAGATGGGCGGCAAAATGCTCCTGCGCATCGAGGATACCGACCAGAACCGGTTCGTGCCGGGGGCTGAAGAATACATCATCGACGCCCTGCGCTGGGTCGGTATCGAGATCGACGAAGGCCAAAGCATTGGGGGACCTCATGCGCCCTACCGCCAGTCGGAACGCCGGGACATCTACCAGAAAGAAGCGCAGCGGTTAGTAGACGAAGGTAAAGCCTACTACGCCTTCGACACGGCCGACGAGTTGGACGCCATGCGGCAGCGGCTCGAAGACGCCAACGCCCCGGCCGCCCAGTACAACTCCATCACGCGGATGCAGATGCGTAACTCACTGACGATGAAGGCTAATGAGGTTCGCGCCCGCATGGATGATGGCGAACAATATGTGATCCGGCTCAAAACGCCCCGCAAAGAAGAAGTCCGGCTCAACGACCTCATCCGGGGTTGGGTCAACGTTCACTCATCGGCGATTGACGACAAGGTGCTGCTGAAGTCGGACGGTCTGCCCACATATCACTTGGCTAACATCGTGGACGATCACCTGATGGAGATCACCCACGTGATCCGGGGCGAAGAGTGGTTGCCGTCGGCTCCGCTGCACGTGTTGCTGTACCGGTATCTGGGCTGGGAGGATACCATGCCGCAGTTTGCGCACCTGCCGCTGCTGCTGAAGCCTGAGGGCAACGGCAAACTCAGCAAACGCGACGCTGACCTCGGCGGTTTTCCTATTTTTCCGCTGCAATGGACCGATCCTGCGACGGGGATAGTTGCCAAAGGATTCCGCGAAGAAGGGTATCTGCCCGAAGCGACGATCAACTTTCTGGCACTGCTCGGCTGGAATCCCGGCACGGAGCAGGAACTGTTCACGATGGATGAACTGATTGCCAGTTTCGATCTGACGCAGGTCCACAAAGCCGGGGCGCGGTTCGACATTCAGAAGGCGCAGTGGTTCAATCATCAGTACATCCGGCTGCGGCCCGACGCTGAATTGGCTCCGGCCGTGCAGCAACAGGCCGAAGCCGCCGGTTTCGACTGCCCGCCCGCGAAAGCCGAAAAAATTGTGGCCTTGCTGAAGGGACGCGTCAACTTCGCCCATGCCATTTTTGCCGAAGCCGGAACCATCTTCAACGCCCCGTCGACCTACGACGACGCTATTGCTGCCGCCAAATGGAACAACGATGCCGTGCGGGCCGTGACTGCTTTCCGCGATGCGTTACGAGATTTCACCGGAGATTTCGTGGCCGATGCTATCAGGCAAACCCTCAGCGACGCCATGACGCAGGCGGGCATCAAGCAGGGCAAGATTATGCAAGCGATGCGGTTGGCCCTGACCGGCTTCGGCACGGGTCCCGACCTGATGCTGACGATGGAAATCATCGGAAAGGAGGAGACAGTTGCCCGGCTCGAAACCGCCCTGAACACATTGAAAGCATCTGCGTGAAGGGCAGCTAAACATTTCGTTCGTAACACGACTTAACGCATAACATGTACCCAGACAATCATGGCCAAGAAAAAAGTTAATCCCGACGAAAACGAAAAGCCTCGCGTTCACAAAGAACTCGAAGGCTTTGATATTCAGATCAACTCATTCGGCGAAATCACGACAAGTTTCGACATTGACAAGATCAATCAGTTTCTGAATAAAACGGTGGATGATAAAAAACTCCGTCACCGAACCGATCTCAACCTCAAAGGTGATCCTCTGCCGGACGCTGCCGACGCCAAAGCCGACGAAGACGACGACGGACCAACAGTGGAGGAGGATACCGATCTGGACAAAAAGCCGAAACGGTAATCTACTTCCGTTTACAAGCCCAGCCCGTCAAATCGCCTGGCTGGGCTTTTTTGTTGCCGTTCGTCCGAATCGACTTCTATCGAATCGGGCATATTCAGTAGTTTCGGCGTAGTAAAGCGAACACTAAAATCCTGACCCCAACCATGTATTCCCACGAGATCGACTACAAAATCATTGGCGAAGACATTCAGATCGTTGAAATCGAACTGGACCCGAACGAAACCGTCATTGCCGAAGCCGGAGCCATGCTGTTTATGGAAGACGGCATCCAGTTTGAGACCAAAATGGGCGACGGTTCCCAACCCAACCA
>JAYTAC010000875.1:0-2292 GCA_043737755.1 Spirosoma sp. | reverse complement strand
TGGTGGTCGGGAAGGTGAAAACGGCGCGAAACCACTGCCGGGAAGCCGTTATTCCATTAGTCGAACAAACCGGGGCAAAGCGGCAGATCAACGTGGTGGTGCGGGTATTTGACGATGGCGTGGCGTTTCGCTATGAATTCCCGAAACAGCCCAACTGGACGAGCTACGCGCTGACCGACGAAAACACCACGTTTCGGCTTACCCAAAATCCGACGGTCCGCGCCCTGTTCCTGCCTAATTTTACCACCTCGCACGAAGGCAAGTACACAACCATCCCGCTCGACTCCATCCGCAGCGATACGTTGATGGATATGCCCGCGCTGTTCGAGTTTCCGGGCAAAACCTACCTCGCCATCACTGAAGCCGCCTTAGTCGATTACGCGGGGATGTACCTGACCAAAAAGAACGGCGGGTCAGACGGGCCAATACTGACAAGTCAGCTTTCGCCCTTGCCGAAGCAAACGGCGGTGAAAGTGAAAGCGACGCTACCCCATCAGACACCGTGGCGGGTGCTGCTCATCGGCGACCGCGCCGGAACGCTCATCGAATCGAACATCATCACGAGCCTGAACGAGCCGAACCAAATTGCCGATACGTCGTGGATCAAGCCCGGCAAAACGACCTTCCCGTGGTGGAACGGCAACATCACGCCCGACACGACCTTTGCGCCCGGCAATAACTTCGAGACCAACAAGTACTACATCGACTTCTGCGCCGACAATCACATCGAGTATCACTCCGTCGTGGAATACGGCGGTCACGAGTGGTACGTCAGCGACGGCACCAACTACGTGCCGGGACCAAACGCCGACCTGACCAGGTCTATTCCGGGACTGGACATGCAGCAGATTTGCGATTACGGGCGGCAGCGGGGCGTGGGCATCCGGGCGTGGGTGTATTGGTCTGCGCTCTATCCAAAACTGGAGGAAGCCTTTACGCAGTACGAAAAGTGGGGCATGAGCGGCCTGATGGTCGATTTCATGGACCGCGACGACCAGGAGATGGTCAACATTCAAAACGAAATTCTACGTTCGGCGGCCTGCCACAAGCTGCACATTCAGTTTCACGGGGCCTACAAGCCCACCGGACGCCACCGCACCTATCCCAATGAGTTTACCCGCGAGGGAACGCTTAACTACGAAACCAATAAGTGGAACGGTCTCGACACGCCCGACCACGACATCAGTTTTCCGTTTACGCGAATGCTGGCTGGCCCGGCCGATATGCACCTCGGCGGTTTCCGGGCGGTGCCGACCGATAAATTCAAGATTCAGTACACCCGGCCGCTGATGCTCGGTACGCGCTGCCATCAGTTGGCGATGTATGTGGTGATGGAGAGTTTTCTACAGGTTCTGGCCGATTATCCCGACGCGTACAAAGGACAGCCGGGCTTCGATTTTCTGACGCAGGTGCCTACGACCTGGGACGAAACCCGCGTACCAGCCGCCGAAGTAGGGCAGTTCGTGACCATTGCCCGGCGCAAAGGAACCGACTGGTTTGTGGGCAGCATCACCAACGCGTCGGCGCGGGAGATTGCGCTCAAATTAGATTTCCTGCCCGAGGGCCAATACACCGCCGACCTCTACGCCGACGCGCCCGACGTGGCCCAAAACCCCAACCACCTTACCCGGACAACCCGCACCGTGAACCGGGCCGACGTGCTGACGCTGCAATTGGCACCGGGGGGCGGGCAGGCGATGCGGCTGCGACCGGTTTCCCAACGCTGAACGGGGTCGCCCGTGCGACGGTGGGCTAATACAAACCATCCTGATTGCGCCCCTATGTCAGCCCACCGCTTTAGCGTTGGGAACTCCGCAAAAGAGAAATCATCCAACTTAATCAATCATTTTGCCTGGTCAGCGCGTAGTACGTAGGTATCCGCCGAGTTACGATACCGTACACTGACGCTATGCCAAAAGACCGACGACTGATTCTGATTTTTGCCATCGTCTTTATTGATGTCGTTGTCGCCAATGGATTAGGCGCATTACTCACCAACTACGTCGTGGCGTTACCGGCCAAGGCAATCTGGCTCACCGGGGGCACGGCCCTGACGCTCGGCGTTCAGTTGGCCCTCTCGCCCGCCATTGGCCACTGGTCCGATAAGGTTGGCCGTCGCCCGGTGGCCATTGGTGTGACCATCGCTTCGCTGCTCTCCTCGTTTTTGTTGGTGCCGGTTCAGGCGTGGGGCTACGTGGCCAACCGCGTCTCGAAGGGAGGGACCAGTGGTTTGTACGCCGTCATGCGGTCGTCGGCCGCCGACATTGCTGAGGGGGAGGACCTGCTGAAATA
>JAYTAC010000874.1:0-5709 GCA_043737755.1 Spirosoma sp. | reverse complement strand
ACAACACCACCCCGGACGCGGCAACGGTGATTCGGCTCACGAACGGGTGAAAAATATTTTTCTGATCGGCATGCCTTCTTCGGGCAAGAGTACGCTGGGCAAGCGCATGGCCGACACGCTCCACTACCGTTTCGTAGATACCGACCGGTTCATCGTGCGCGAAGAGGGCCGGTCGATTGCCGATTTGTTCGCGCAGAAGGGTGAGGCTTATTTCCGGGAGGTCGAACGCCGGGTGCTGCGAACCATCCGCCCCGGCCAGAGCATCGTGGTCTCAACGGGGGGCGGCATGCCCTGTTTCCACGACAACATGAACTACATCAACGCCACGGGGGTATCGGTTTTCTTAGACGTGCCGGTAGCGGTGTTGCACAGGCGGGTAGTGGCCCACGCCCAGCATGACCGTCCGCTATACAGCCCCGCTGACCCCGATTTACTGCAACGATTGCAGGAGCGATACCAGGCCCGGTTACCATTCTACAGCCAGGCGACGGTTCGTGTTTCGGGTGAGCCCGACGAAGAGGAAATTCTCCGGCAGGTGGGGGAATGGTTATAAAAAAAGGCTGGTCGTAGCGCGACCAGCCTTTCCGCTATTGAATACAACCTGAATTGAAAAATGAATGCTTAGTGCCGTTTTTCGAGCGGCTAATGCATCAAAATTGATAAATAAAAAGATTTAATACAATAATTCGGATAGAAATTAAGGGATGTAGTGCTGGTTCAATGTGTTAAACGGGTCAGGTGCTCCCAGTACATTACCTACAGACTATGGAATTATTCGATCTGTTAACGGTGCTCATTGTTGTCGCGGCCGTTTTTGCGTACACCAACACGCGCCTGCTGAAACTACCCGATGCCATTGGTATTATGATGGTGTCGCTGCTCTTTTCGGCAACCTTACTTGTGCTCAACAGCGTTCGGCCGGGGTGGTTTGCAGTGGTGAGAGAAGCGACGCGGCAAATTAATTTTTACACCGTGGTGTTCGACGTCATGCTTTGCTTTCTGCTCTTTGCAGGGGCGTTTCATACTGACGCGGCCAAGCTGCGGGTCGAGCGACGGTCGGTAATTTTGTTTGCGTTGGTGGGTGTGCTGATCTCCACCTTTCTGGTCGGAACGGGGCTGTATTATGCAACGGGGTGGCTGGACTACGGGCTGAGTTATCCGCTGTGCCTGCTGTTTGGTGCCCTGATTTCGCCTACCGATCCCATTGCCGTGCTGGGTATCTTAGCCAAATTCAACCTGCCCGACAGCGTTAAACTCAATATTGTCGGCGAGTCGCTGTTCAACGACGGCGTGGGTGTCGTCGTATTCGCGACGATCTACCAGGTCGTGGCCAACGGGTCCGGCGACGTCAGTCCGGGTCAGGTGGTGGGCGTGTTTGCGCAGGAGGCCGGGGGCGGGGTGCTGTTCGGCGTGGCCGTTGGCTACGTCATGTACCGGCTGCTGCGTTCGGTAGACCATTACCAGACGGAAGTGCTCATTACGTTGGCGGGCGTCATGGGCGGCTACGCCCTGGCCCACGCCCTGCACGTGTCGGGGCCGCTGGCAATGGTGGTGGCGGGTCTGTTCGTGGGGGCACCCTCCCGGCAGGATGCCATGAGCCACACCACCGAAGAATACGTGGTTAAATTCTGGGAGTTGATCGACGTGATTCTGAACGCCCTGCTGTTTGTGCTGATCGGCGTCGAACTGCTGAGCATCGACCTCAAAGCGGCCTACTGGTCGATCTGTCTGCTGGCGGTGGGAATCGTATTGCTGGCCCGTTACCTGTCCATTCTGATTCCGTACCGGCTGGCCCGGCGGTGGCTCACCCTCGACGACAAAGCCCCGTTGATGCTAACATGGGGCGGACTGAAAGGGGGTATCTCGGTGGCACTGGCCCTGTCAATCAGCAACGATATTCCCCACAAGGATCTGGTCGTCACCATCACCTACGCCGTCGTGCTGTTTTCGATAATCGGGCAGGGTCTGACGATGGAGCGTCTCATCAAACGCCTATATCCGGCGGGGTAGACTACCACTACTGGCTTGCCTACTTCAGCACGAAATTATACGTCAGCGTGGGGATAGGCGTGGCGAAGATTTGCAGTTGATACGCCTGCGTTTTGCCGTTCTCGGTGCGAAAAAAGGCCGAATACGTGTTTTTGCGGGCGTAAAGATTGTAGACCGTAAATGCCCAGCTACCCTGCCAGCGTCGGTTTTTCAAGGTAGGATTGGTGATATTCCACGAGAAGTCGAGCCGGTGGTAGGCCGGGAGCCGGGCCTGGTTGCGTTCGCTGTAGTACGGATACTGGCTGGACTTGATCGACCCGAAGTCGGTGACGCCGTTGATGAGTTCCGACAGCGACGCGCCACTCGCCGGGGACTGGTTGCTCTGGAGCGAAACGAATCCGTTGGGCGCGGTGTAGGGCCGACCGCTGCTGTAGGCGAAGATAAATCCGAAGCTGTTGTTCTTGTTGACCGTAATCGTCATCGACGCGTTGAGCGTGTGCGGCCGGTCGTAGTTGGCTGCGTACCAGTTGCCGCCGTTGATGCGCTCCAGAAAACTCGTTCCCTGATTCACCTGATTCAGCGTCCGGGCGTAGGTGTAGTTGACCCAGCCGGTGAGCTCGCCCTTTTTGCGGGCCACCATCATCTCCACGCCGTAGGCCCGGCTGCGACCCTGGAGCAACTGCGTTTCGGGATACGCCTGGAGCAGGAAGTTGGACCCCGGTTTGTAGTCCAGTGTGTTTTGGGTCGTCCGGTAGTAGCCTTCCAGCAGCAGGTCATACACGTTATCTTTGAAGTTGCGGAAGTACCCGGCCGTCACCAACTGGCTGATCTGCGGGCGGATGTGGGCGTCGGCGGTTTTCCAGCGGGCCGTGGGTAGGGGCGTGGTGGTGTTGGTGACGACCTGCAAATACTGCCGCATGACGTTCAGCCCGAACTTGACCGACGAGTTGGGCGTCAGTTCGTAGCGCAGGCCCAGCCGGGGTTCCAGTCCGCCGTATTGCTGGCCCACCTGCCCCCGCCGGTAGCGCGTCGAGTCAATCACCGAGAACTCGTCCAATGCTTCGCCCGGTGCATACCGCCGGACCACCCCCGGCCCCAGTGCCCCGAACTGCGAGTAGCGCAGCCCCGCCGAGAGGGCCAACTTTGGTGACACGCTCCATTCGTCATCGGCGTAGAGGGCTAATTCAAGAGCGTTTTCGGTGGGCGTGTTTACGGGGTTCACGCTTTGGCTGGCTCCCGGCAGCAGCGACCCCGGCTCAAGGCGGTAGCGCGTGGCATTGATACCCACTTCAATTTTCTGGTTGTCGGTCTGGTAGTTCAGGTTCGATTTCAGTTGCTGCTGACCAACGCCCGACCGGATCACGACTTTGTTGGTCGAGTTGAGTTCGGGCAGCAGAATTTTCGGGACGTAATCCGCCGAGGTGACGGTCGTTTGCAGGTTCAACCGGGGCGAAATCACGCGCAGCCAGCGGGCCATCGCGTTCACGGTCCGGTGGTCATACTGCGTGGCCGTGGCGTTGATGTTTGGGATGCTGCCGAGTAGCTGAGTCTGGAAAAAATCGGTGCTCACGTAGGTCATGGCCGTCAGCGTGTTGCGGTCGTTGATGCGCCAGAACCCTTTGACCACAAAATCACCGAACTGGGCCTTGATGCCTTTTAGCCGGGGGGACACGATGGGCAGCAGGAAATCGTTGAACGCGGCCCGCCCCGACACCATCACGCCCAGCCGGTCTTTCACGAGGGGAATGTCGGCGGTGAGCCGGTTGGAAACGAAGCTGACCCCGCCCGTCAGCCGGAACTTGTCGAGGCCGGGGTTGCGCAGGGCAATGTCCATCACCGACGCCGTCCGGCCCCCGTAGCGGGCGGGCACGTTGCCTTTGTAGAGGTCTAATCCGCTGACGGCATCGGCGGGGAAAATCGAGAACAGCCCGAACATGTGCGACGGGTTGAAAATGGGCGTGTCATCGAGCAGAATAAGCGTCTGGTCGGTGGTGCCGCCCCGGATGTTGACGCCGTTGGCCGCTTCACCCACGCTCGTCACGCCCGGCAGCATCTGAATACCCCGCAGCAAATCCACTTCGCCCAGGGCCGAGGGCAGCTTGCGCAGCATCTCGACGCTGATTTGGCTCACGCCCAGCAGCGGTTGCCGGACGTTGCGGTCGAAGCCTTTGCTGGTCACGACGACTTCCTCCAACTGACTTGCTACCAGCACTAAGTTGACATTGAGCCGGTAATCATTCCGCAGATCAAGACCGACCCGAAACGGTTTGTAGCCCACGTAGCGCACCACAACGTGGTGATTGCCGGTAAACACCTCGAACGCAAAACGCCCCTGCGCGTCGGTGTTGATGCCTTTGACGGTATTGTTGAAATCGACCACGACGGACGCCCCGGCCAAGGGCTGGTTGGTGGCCGAATCGCGGACGGTCCCGCTGATGGTAGCGAGTGCCGACTGAGCCTGACCCGCACTGATTGTGAGCAGCCAGAAAAAAAGACAGCGTAGCAGTATTCTCATAAACAGTGAAAAATTTACCGCCACCCCTCGGGTTGAACGTTGGTGCGGGTGGGGCTGGGGATGCAAACGGCCGAGGGAACGCCCTTACCATACTCAGGCGGGTTACCCCGCGATAGCTCAAAGTTTGGAACGCGTCGGTTTTGAGCGTAGAATAACCCCGGATAGTTTTTAGGCGGCACATTTTGGCGCTCTAACCAGTAATTATTAGTGGCTACCGACGAGGCCGAAAAATACCCGACTACGTTGTCGTTGGGGTCCGACAGGTTGCGGACGTTGCCAACGGTGGGAGCGGGGGGCGTGTCGACTAAGGTGCCGGTGTTCTGGGTCTGTTCTTCAAAGAGTTTGTAGTAGCGATACGCTCCAACCGTCAGCGATAGTTGTTCGATGTTGAGCAGCGCGGGAACTCGCTGATAGAGCGGTGCCTGCGCCACCAACCGGCCCACCTGCGGGCGACCGTTGCTGTAGATGTCGGCGAAAACGTTGACGCGGGTGCTGTTGAAAATATCCCAGCACGGCCCCCGGCAGATGTAATCGAAGAAGTGGTACTTGCCCAGTGTTAAATCGGGTACGCAGCCGATGACCTTGATTGGTCCGGTGCCAACGGGGCCAATGTCTTCGAGGTAATACCGCCCCTGCTGGCACGACGCGCACCATTCCTGCTGTTCGTAGAGCCGGGTTCGCCAAAGGTAAAAATTACGCGCTCCGGCGGGGTCCTGAAAATCGACGTACACATCGTTGGTCGGCACGGGCGACTCGTCGGCAGTCCGGGCGGGCATCCCCTCGGCATTGTACTGGTCATAAACCCGCTGAATGGGTGGCACGGCTACCATTGTCTCGACGGATGATTCGTAGCGGATGCCCCCGGCGGTTTGGAAACGAAGCTGGTAGCTGTCGCCCACCCGCCCCCGAAACTGGTCGGGGCTGAGTTCATAGCGGCCGGGCTGGATTTCGGCGAGGGTGAGCGTGGTTGTTCCGTTGACCACCACCTGCACCTGGGCTTTGGCAATGGGCGTCCGCGAACTGCTGTCCCGGCTGGATTTGGATCGGCTGAGCGTGACGGCCTGCGCCACGGGCTGATCGGTTAGTATGCCTTCTACGACCACCAAGCTGGCGTTGGGGTTCAGCGTCGGGTCGAAGGTGGCGACGCAGGTGCTCAGCCCGAACAGCAGCCCGAGCAAACTAAACGCGGGCAGAATTTTTCTGAA
>JAYTAC010000873.1:0-2305 GCA_043737755.1 Spirosoma sp. | reverse complement strand
GCATCGCATTAGTGTATCTCGTTTGTTCGCTGATTTTCCTGAGAACGACGCCCCGCCAGCAACTGTACATCCTCGCGGCCATTCTGGTGGGTTACTGGCTGCTGATGACGGTGGTGCCGGTGCCGGGCATTGGTTATGCGAACCTCGAACCTGCCACCAACCTTGCGGCCTGGCTCGACCGGATCATTCTGACGCCCGCTCACGTCTACAAACCCGCTAAAGTATGGGACCCCGAAGGGCTGCTCAGCACCCTGCCCGCCATCGGCACGGGGGTGCTGGGACTGCTGACCGGCACGTGGTTACGCAGCAACCGGCCCGCTGCCGACAAAGCAGCGGGGCTGTTCACGGCGGGTTGCGGGCTGACGCTTGCCGGGATCATTTGGGGCGGTTTCTTTCCCATCAACAAAGCCCTCTGGACGAGTTCGTATGTGCTGCTGGCGGGCGGTTTGGCCATGCTCGGGCTGGCCCTGTGTTATTGGCTCATCGACGTGAAACCGGGGTCGCCGGTCCCGCTCCGGCCGGTGCGCCGGTGCGATACCGGCCGGTGCGGTTCGACGAACCGGCGCGGGGTGTTGCCGTTCGTGGCGTTTGGCGTAAATGCCATCACGGTATTCTTCCTGTCGGGTTTGATTCCGCGCATCATGAACCTGATTAAAGTAACCGGGGCCAGTGGGTCGCCGACGGGGTTGAAGGAATACCTCTATCGGACGCTCGTAGCCCCGCCCTTCGCCGACCTCCGAAACGCGTCGCTGGCCGGGGCACTGACGTTTGTGCTGATCTGGTTCGTAATTCTGTGGGTCATGTATCGAAAAAACATCATCATTAAGGTGTGAATCAGTACACTGCCGACCTCAAACAACAGATTGAACGCATCCTGAACTGGGGACCGTCGAAGCACTGGCGGGCGCGGGATTTTGCGGATTTGAGTCGGCACGTGCGGGCACATACGGGTGAGCACATAGACGCCCATGACTTGCAGGCTTTCTGGCGATCATCGGGAAAAACGTCACCTGTTTTGCTGAGCAGCCTCGCCCGTTTTGCCGATTACGACGACTGGGACGACTTTTGCACCCGAAATTTCTACGGCGTTGTCGAGTCTGACGACGAGACGGCTCTGACGCACGAACCGATGTGGGAAATTCCGACGCGGTGGATACTTGTAATCTGCTGGCTGTCGGTGCTGGCGTCGGTGATCGTGGGCGTTTTGCTGGTGTGGAAGCGGTGAAAAGGTCGCTCAGCGTTGTAAATTTGTCTGTATCAAAACCGTATTCGTATGCAATTCATCGTTCAGGTGCCCGACAGCAAGGCTCCGTTTTTTCTGGAATTGGCCCGGAGCCTGAAGTTTGTTAAAGTCAGTCCGGATTCTATCGGGGACGAAGAGCCAACCAAAGAGCAGCTTAAGGCCGAAATCCGCCAGGCCGTCAGGGAAGTAAATCTGGCTAAGAAAGGAAAATTACAATTGCCAACTTTAGACGAGTTCCTGCGTGAGCTATAACGTAAGGCCAACCCCCGCTTTCCAAAGGCAACTCAAACGGCTGCTGAAAAAGTATAAATCGCTGACCACCGATTTGGCAGAATTGGGCCAGACGCTAACCGATACTCCGGAACTCGGAACGGCTCTGGGCCGGAACTGTTACAAAATCAGAATGGCCATCAGCAGCAAAGGAAGAGGTAAATCGGGCGGATCGCGCGTTGTCACCTGCGTGCACGTATCGGGCGAGACGATTTACCTGCTTTCCATCTACGACAAATCAGAGAAAGACAGCTTGGCCGAAGGTGAACTGACCGAATTGCTGGATGAACTCGATCTGAACTAATCATTTCGCTGCCCACTGATGTTTAGTTTGTTGTCATTACGTTACATACCCACAACCATAACCGACCGAATGATACGTTTCTTTCTCGCACTGAGCCTACTGTTCAGTGCTTCATTGGTGCTGGCACAGCCCGCCGTTAATCCCAAAAAACAAGTTCGCCCGGTAGGTGTGTCGGCGGCTAAAGCCACCGGTACATCCGGGTCCTTGCCCCGGTCTGTGTCGGCACAGACCGCACTACTCAATCGCCCCATTCCGCCCGACCCCGACGTGAAGGTTGGGAAATTGCCCAACGGCCTGACGTACTACATCCGCAAAAATGCCGAGCCGAAAAACCGGGCCGAACTGCGGTTGGTGATCCGGGCGGGGTCGGTGCTGGAAACCGACAGTCAGCAGGGATTGGCCCACTTCATGGAGCACATGGCGTTTAACGGGACCAAAAATTTCCCCAAAAACGAGTTGGTCAACTTTCTGCAATCGGCGGGGGTGCG
>JAYTAC010000872.1:0-2307 GCA_043737755.1 Spirosoma sp. | reverse complement strand
AAGGTAATATTCCGAGATTCGTTTGTACCTTCACAATGCAAACAAAACGCGTCAGCTATGACATTCGATTACATCATCGTGGGTGC
Source organism: Spirosoma sp. (assembly GCA_043737755.1). GTDB lineage: Bacteria > Bacteroidota > Bacteroidia > Cytophagales > Spirosomataceae > Spirosoma. The sequence continues at coordinate 2,221 of JAYTAC010000872.1, read as the reverse complement.
CGGATCGGCGGGCTGTGTGCTGGCAAATCGCCTGTCGACAAACCCGGCGGTAACCGTGCTGCTGCTGGAAGCCGGGGGACCCGATACCAAAATAGAGGTGCATATCCCGGCGGCTTACTCCAAACTAAACGGCACCGCTGTTGACTGGGGCTTCTGGACGGAGCCCCAAACGGCCCTCAACGGTCGGCGCATGTACCAGCCACGGGGTAAAACCCTCGGCGGCAGTAGCTCGACCAATGCGATGGCCTACGTGCGCGGCAACCGGCACGACTACGACGACTGGGCCGCACTTGGCAACGCAGGCTGGGGCTACGACGACGTGCTGCCGTATTTCGTGCGGTCGGAGTATAATGAGCAAATCGAACAACTCGACGCCCGCTACCACGGGCAAAATGGCCTGCTGAACGTCACCTTTGCCACGCGCTTCCGCACGTCCTTAGCCGACGCCTTCATTGAATCGTGCCAGCAAACGGGTATCCGGCTGAATCATGACTACAACGGCGCGGAGCAGGAAGGAACGGGCCGGTTTCAGTTTACGATCAAAGACGGCAGGCGGCACAGTGCGGCTACGGCATTCCTGAAACCAGCCATGAGCCGCCCTAACCTGACGGTAATTACCCGCGCCATGACGAAGCAGGTGATCCTGAAAAATGACCGCGCCACGGGTGTTGAGTTCGTGACGGGCAAGAATCAGACGCAGGTTGCTACGGCGACGAAGGAAGTAATCGTGTCGGCGGGGGCGTTTCAGTCGCCCCAGTTGCTGATGCTGTCGGGCATCGGACCGGCCGACGCGCTCCGGTCGGCGGGGGTTGCGGTCAAAAAAGAGCTGGCGGGCGTGGGGCAAAATTTGCAGGATCACCTGTTTTCGGGCGTCAGCAGTTTGTGTTCGCAGCGCGGAATCTCGTCCAATTTCCACCTGAAGCCGCTGAATCAGCTAAAAGCACTGGGGCAGTACTTCCTGTCGAAAAGTGGCCCCATGACCATCAGCCCGCTCGAAGCGGTGGCGTTTCTGAAAACCGATCCGACGATGGAACGCGTCGACATGCAGTTTCACTTTGCGCCGGTCCACATGGGCGACGATTACAAAACTGACATGTATGATCTGGCAACCTGGCCCACCACCGACGGTTACACCATTTTGCCGACGCTGCTGAAGCCAAAAAGCGTTGGCTACGTTGGTCTGCGGTCGGACAGCCCGCTCGATGCACCCGTGATTCAGCCCAACTACCTCACGCATGAGGATGACCGGCGGGTACTCACGGCGGGAATCAGGCAGGCGTTGAACGTGATGCAGGCCGACGCGTTCGGGCCGTACCGGCAGCGCATCCAAACGCCCACCGACCACACGTCGGACGACGGAATCTGGCAGCATATTCTACAACAGCTCGAAACGGTTTATCACCCCGTGGGCACCTGTAAAATGGGGACGGCTACTGATGAAATGGCCGTTGTCGACAGTGATTTGCGCGTTCGGGGAATCGAAGGATTGCGCGTGGTCGATGCGTCGGTGATGCCTACGATTGTGTCGGGCAACACCAACGCCCCGGTGTACATGATTGCCGAGAAAGCGGCCGATCTGATTTTGGGGAATAAGTTGGTTGGCGTGGCGAAGCAGGCTGTTTCGCGGTGATCACAACCCCGTCAGAAAGTCGATGTTCCGCTCCACGATCTCGATCACCAGAACATCGGGGCGTTCAGTGCGGACCCGTTTCATATCGAGCCGGGGACTGCGGGTGATGTACGTCTCGCGGAAATAACCGGGCACAAACTGATTCATCGTGTAGCTGAACGAGTCGCCCAGCACAAACAGCTTGGGAGCCGCTACGTTGGCCGTCACGAACCGTTGGGTTGGCAAACTCGTCTCTGGGTTCGGGATGCTTTCCAGCGTTTTGATGTGGAGATTGGCATCCGGTTCGATCCGGTAGTTGACCGAGTCTCTGATTTCGCGGTTCAGCGCGAGCAGAAACACTAAATCGCCGGGCGCACCCGGTCTGGGCTGGACAGTGTAGTTTGCTAATCGAGGCACCGGCATCCGGGGGAAATCCTGCCGGATGCGTTCCGCCAAGCCCATCGACGCAATCAGCGACCCGAAATCATTCCAGTGCGTGTCGGTCTGGCAATAGGTGACGTTGATGGTTTTGGCCGCCCGCAGCTTGTCCCGGACGTCCACAAACGGAATGGTCGTGTGCCGGGCCATGTGCTGCTTCAGCCGGTCGAAGTT
>JAYTAC010000871.1:0-5747 GCA_043737755.1 Spirosoma sp. | reverse complement strand
GCTGACGGTCAGTTTCCAAAGCATCAAAGCCGCCCTGATGAACCCCGTCAGGAGTTTGCGAAGTGAATAGCTGAAGCCACATCTGCCCTGTTCCGTACGCTAAGTTATTCGGCTCAACAGCCGCTTAAACGGCTCTGTTTCAGCCGGTCGAATCAATAAAGTCTGTACCTTCTCTACGGCTAAACCGGGTGTTGTATGAGAACGGCGTGGATTGTGATACTGAGTGCGGTGCTGACCGGATCGGGAGCGGCTGCGCAGAACGTGAAACCGGCGAACGGTCTCCAGACGGGTTTGACGGGAGAGTATTTCAACGGGCCGAATTTTGAGCAAAAAGCGTTCACCCGAACCGATGCGCAGGTGGCCTTCGACTGGAACGGGCAGACGCCCGCGCCGGGTGTGCAGCGGGAGTATTTCTCGGTGCGCTGGACGGGTAAACTCTACGCCCCCGCGTCGGGCAAGTACCGGTTCAGTGCCACCGCCGACGATGGCGTTCGGGTGTGGGTGGGTGGCCGACAGGTGATCGACGAGTGGCGAAAGCAGGACGACAGCCGGTTTGTGGGGGAGATCGTGCTCAAGGCCAAACAGACCTACGACCTGAAAGTGGAGTACTACAACGACTGGAAAGGCAGCGTGATCTACCTGTTCTGGAAAACGCCCGTCGATCCCAGGATCGCAGCGACTACACTGTACGAGATGATTCCCGCCCATTACCTGACACCCCCGCCCGTTCGACCGGCCAAAGCCACGGTTGCCGTTGCCAAACCGCCGGTGAAACCAGTTGCCAAGCCAATAGCCGTTGTCGCCGGTCCGCGTGCCAGGCGAATTACTCAACCGGTTCAGCGAAAGTCCGGGCCAACACTGTCCCGGTCACCGGGTCAGTTAGCGACGGTGGTGGCGATGCCGGAGCCGGTCGGGAATTTTAGCCGGTTAACCGCTGGCGAGACCATAACGCTGCACAACGTTTTTTTCGGCCAGAGTGAGTACACCCTGTTACCGGAATCCTACGCTGAACTTGACAAGCTGCTCCGGGCATTGCAGGCGAGTCCTTCCGTTCAGGTCGAGGTGGCGGGCCATACCGACAACGTGGGCGACCCGCGCCTGAACGTGGCCCTGTCGGAGAACCGGGCCAAGGTCGTGGCGCATTACCTGACCCGGCGCGGTATTGCCCCGGACCGGATCACGGCCAAGGGCTACGGCGGTGCGCGTCCCGTTGCCGACAACAAGGCCGAGGGCGGGCGGGGCCGAAACCGCCGGGTCGAAGTGACGGTGCGCTGACTCACCGTGCGTTGACGCCTGTGGACCGGACGGTGGCGTCCATTATCGGACGAACGGGTGTCCGATTTCGGACAGTGCTGCAATCAGAGATGCCGTTTCCGGCTTGTGGGCGGCACTTTTCAGGTGTGGCACGGCAGTTGTGCGAAGGGTAGCAACTCGTGATCTCCGGTTAGTCACTGAGCAATCGAGAACAGCTATGTTTGCAAACTACCTCAAAATCGCCTTTCGCAACCTGCGCAAACAACGTGGCTTTGCGTTTATCAACGTCTTCGGTCTGGCCGTGGGGTTAACCTGTTGTCTGCTCATTGTGCTCTACGTAACCGACGAGCTGAGCTATGACCGCTACAACGCCAAAGCCGACCGGATTTACCGCCTGAACACAGATGTCAAGTTTGGTGGCGAAGCTCAGGAATCGGCTGTTAGTCCTGACCCGCTTGGCCCAACGCTTAAACGGGACTACCCGCAGGTGGAGCAGTTCGTGCGTTTACACCAACGGGGAGCGTGGCTGGTCAGGCGGGCAGGGTCGCCTACAGCCATCAGCGAGGACAATATCACCTTTGCCGATTCGACGTTGTTCGACGTCTTTACGCTGCCCTTTATTGCCGGTCATCCGAAGCGGGCGTTGGCCGAGCCAAACACCGTGGTTATCACTGAATCGGCGGCAAAGCGACATTTTAGAAACCGTAATCCACTGGGACAGACGCTGCTGATGGGCGATCAGCCATACCGGATAACGGGCCTGATGCGGGACATGCCAGCGAATTCCCACTTCCGGGCTGATATTTTTCCGACCATGCTCAACGACGACTATCAGTGGGGTAACTGGTTAAGCACTAACCATCACACATACATTGTCCTGAAACCCGGCACCGACCCGGCAGTATTTACCCGCAATCTCAACGCAGTAGTAGAGAAATATTGCAGCCCTGTATTGATGAAGGAAGTTGGCGTAACAATGACCCAATTCCGGCAGTCGGGTAATCGGTTTCGGCTGTGGATGATGCCCCTGACTGATCTGCATCTGCGCTCCAAACAGACCATTGAGATGATGGCACCGGGCGATATCCAATACGTTTACGTCTTTTCGGCGGTGGCCCTGATTATTTTGCTGATTGCGGGCGTCAACTTTATGAATTTAGCCACCGCCCGGTCGGCAGGGCGTGCTACCGAAGTTGGCATTCGCAAAGTGCTGGGGTCGGAGCGGGGGCAACTAATCGGGCAGTTTATGACCGAATCGGTCCTGACAACGACGTTTGCGCTCGGCGTGGCTTTACTGCTGGTGGCACTTACCTTACCGCTGTTCAATAACGTGGCCGCCAAAACACTGCGCTGGCAGGTGTTGCTTACCCCCGGCTGGCTGGCCGGGTTAGCCGCCGTGCCGGTCGTTGTTGGTGGGCTGGCAGGAAGCTATCCGGCTCTGTTTCTATCCGCTTTCGGGCCAATACAGGTTTTGACCGGCAAGCGAATTATGGGTATCCGGGGGTTAAGTCTGCGGAGCGGGCTGGTGGTGTTTCAATTCACTACGTCGGTGCTGCTCATCATCGGTACACTCGTGGTCTACCGCCAGCTAACGTACATTCAGACCCGGAATCTCGGCTTCGACCGGTCACACGTACTGACTGTCAGCACGAACGGGTCTGAACAGGATGAAACGTTTCGGCAGGAAGTTCTCAAACTGCCCGGTGTGGTGGGCGGTACGTTATCCGGCTTCTTACCCGTCCCGTCAGCCCGTTCAGACATTCCGTTGTTCCCGGCGGGCGAAACCGATCAGAAAAAAGCCGTCTCGACGCAACGCTGGACGGTGGATTACGACTATGTGAAAACGCTGGGGATGCAGATGGCGCAGGGCCGCAACTTCTCGCGGGCGTTCGGTGCTGATTCATCCGGGGTTATTCTGAATGAAACCGCTGTTAAGCTTTTTGGCTTCAGGAATCCCGTTGGTCAGCGGGTTGACGTGTTTCAGGGTGCCAGCCAGCGTAAGACGTTTACGGTTGTTGGGGTGGTACGGAATTTCCACTACGAGTCATTACGCGAGCAGGTAGGGGCGGTGGCTTTTTTTCTGGGGAAAGACCCCGGTTCAGCGTCGTTCCGGCTCAACCAAGCAGACGTACCCAATTTGTTGACTCAAATAGAGGCCAAGTGGAAGCAGTTAATGCCCGGTCAACCCTTCAGCTATCAGTTTATGGATGATCGGTTTGATTACGTGTACCGCGCCGAGCAGCGTGTGGGTACGCTTACGCTTACGTTTTCGGTATTGGCTATCCTGATTGCCTGTCTCGGTCTGTTCGGTTTGGCCGCCTTCACCGCCGAGCAGCGGACCAAAGAAATTGGGGTTCGCAAAGTGCTCGGAGCGAGTGTGGGCAGCATCGTCGCGTTGCTCTCCAAAGACTTTTTGAAACTCGTCCTGATCGCTATTGTCATTGCCAGCCCGATAGCGTGGTACGCCATGAACCGCTGGCTACAGGACTTCGCCTACAAAATCGACATCGAGTGGTGGGTCTTTGCGCTGGCGGGTTTGCTGGCGGTGGTGATTGCCTTTCTGACGGTGAGTTTTCAGAGCATCAAAGCCGCTCTGACGAATCCAGTGAAATCATTACGTTCCGAATAAACTCCTGAAACTATGAAACACAGTTTAAAATTGGCGTGGCGTGGGTACGTCCGCAACCGGGCTTTCACGGGTCTGAATCTGCTGAGCCTGACCATTGGTCTGTTTGTGGCCTATACCGCCATCAGCTACATCCGGTTCGAGCTGAGCTACGATACGTTCCACCAACATGCGGATTCGGTCTATCGGCTCATCCGTACTTACCGTTCGCAGGATTACAGCGTGATCGGCTTTGCCAATTGGGACGCGGCTACTAACCGGGCGCAGCAACAGCAACTCAACGCGCTCAAAAACGCGACCGGCGTAGTGGATGCCGCTCAGTTTATCACGTCCGACGCGCCCACGTTTTTGGAAGCCAACGGTCGGCAAATTCAGACAAAAAACCTCTTGACCACCAACACGCCGGGCGCGTTCTGTTCGGTCTTTACCTGGACGCTCCAACAGGGTACGTTTCAGAACTTTGCCGATGGCACCAACAAAGTGATGCTGACCGCCCGCATCGCCCGGAGCCTGTTTGGCGATGATCTCACCAACGCGGTGCAGAAACGGCTGAAAATTGGCGTGGATTACTACACCATTGCGGCTATCATTGACGACGTACCGCTCAATTCGCACGTTGATTTTACGGTGGCTCTCAGCAAAAATCGCCTGCCGTATTGGGGAAGTCGGGTGTACGTTCAGGCTGAAAGAAACGTTGATAGTGAATTAGTTACGGCGAACATAAACGCGTCCATTGCGTCGTTCAATCCTAAGTTAGCCGCCGACCCGCTTTACAAACAGCACCAGTTGCAACCCCTTACTGGAATCCATCTAACCCCCAACATCCTTTACGAATTGAAGCCGCCCGGCAACCGGCTTTATATGGTGCTGATTGGTTGTTTTGCGGCTTTTATTTGCCTGATTACGCTGTTCAACTACGCCAATCTGTCGCTGGCTATCAAGTCGAAACAAACCAAATCAATCGGGATGCGGAAGGCGTTGGGCGCGGTGACCGGGTCTATCGCAGCTCAGTTTGTGTTGGAGGGGATTCTGCTGGCCCTGCTCGCCTTGCCGCTCGTGGCCGGGCTGCTTTTAATTGGCATACCGTTGTTCAACCAACTGATGGGGGTTGCCATTCCGACCAATGTGTTTGGTGATCCGTTGCCGTTGCTTACGCTGGTTTTGCTGGCCGTAGTGTTGGGTACGCTGTCGAGCAGTTTCACCGCCATCAGTTTGGCCTTCAAACCGATTTTGTCGCTGTTCAATAATAATCTTCGGGGTCATACACGCCGGGTGTTTCCGGTTCGTAATTATTTAATTGTGAGTCAGTTTGTGTTGCTGATCGGCATTACGGCGGTGTCGTATTTTATCACGAAACAGATTGATTTCGTAGAACAAAAAAACCTCGGTTTTCGGCAGGAAGGTATTTTATATGCGTATTCATCGTCCGAAAAGCAGACGGTTTTTCAGCAGCAACTCCGGCAACTTTCCGGCGTTCAGTCGGTGGGAAACGGCTCGTCGTTCGGCATTGAGCCGTTCAATCAGATGACCTACAAACTGCCCGAATCCGATGTAGTATTCGACGATGCGCGGCAATTTTACCTCGACCCGGCTGCGCTGACGGCTTACGGCCTTAAAACGACTCTCGGCAATACCCGCAATTTGCCCCAACGGTTTACGCTCATCAACCGGACAGCAGCCCAAAAGCTGACGGCTAAACAGGGCGTTTCGGTTGAGTCGCTGATTGGCAAAACCATCATCACCGAACCCGAATATGTTGACGAGAATCGTCGGGTCGGTTTTCCGTTTGTGGTGGCTGGTATTTTTGACGACATCAACGTGTTTTCGCTGCACCAGAAAGTGGAGCCGTGTTTCATCACTGTTTCGG
>JAYTAC010000870.1:0-13557 GCA_043737755.1 Spirosoma sp. | reverse complement strand
AAACGATACTCACCAACTCGGCCCCAACCATATCGACGCTGTGCCACGCCCGAACGTGAACGCGTTCGTGACGCAGAATCTGCTCTAATTCGTCGGGTGCGTGGTAGTCGGGATTCAGTACGACCCAGCCGAAAAACGAAAATGGTGATGTCACGCCATCATTCCTGACTAATGTGAAGTCGTCGTATCGCTCCTTTGCTGACTGCCGAATCAGCTGCATCAACGACCTGAGCCGGACCCCAAACCGACCCAGCAACAGGATAAGCACGACCGCGTATAGACCAATTAGCCCGTTCAGCCACGACCAGCCGGTTTCCACTGACCGCAGCGGAAACGCGGGGTATGTCCGGCCGTTGGGAAACGTAATCGTCACGTCCGGTTGCGACGGGGGCGGGCTGGGCAACACCTTTGGTACGATTACCTGCGCTGTGCGCTGCATGAATGTCTGCACAGGTTTTGGTCGCCAGTCGGGTAGCTCCACCAATGGCAGGACCAGCGACGCCGTCAAGCCCAGCCACAGAGCCAGCCGGTTGGCCCCGAAAAACGTTTCGCGCCGGAGCAGCACGTAGAACCCAATGCTGACAATTGCCAGCAGGCCGTTGGCCAGAACAACGTAGCGCAGGGTTTCCATGCCATTATTTTTTCTGTTCGATCATCGCCAGAATCTCCCGCAGTTCATCCGCCGAAATCTTCTCGTTCTGCGCAAAGTAGCTGACTAAGTTCTTGTACGAATTGTCGAAATAATCACTGACGACTTTTTTGAGTACAAAGCGATTCTGGTACTCTTCCTTGCTCACGACAGCGTAGTATTCGTGCGTGTTGCCATAGGCCCGGTGGCCGACGTAGCCCTTTTCTTCGAGGTTGCGGACAATGGTCGATACGGTGTTGTAGTGCAGGGGCGGGGCGGTGAAGTGAGGAACCATGTCTTTCACGTAGCCCGGCTCCATCTTCCACAGCACCTGCATCACCTCTTCCTCTTTGGCAGTCAATTTTTCCATAATACAAACGTAGAACTATTTATATCGTTTACAAACTATTTGTGTAGTTTTTTGGCAGTTGAAAAGCCAGTGACCTCGTTGTAGCTTTGCCGACTGTATTCGGGCACGGTATGAGACGATTGAGCGTATTAATTTTTGTGGCGTTGCTGGCCCTCGGCTGCGACACCAACACGGTTTATAAACAATATACCGACGTAGAGGACGGCAAATGGTACATCAAAAATGCCCCGTCGTTCACCTTCGAGATCAAAGACGCATCCGTGCCCTACAACCTGTCGTACAATATTCGCAATAGCCTCTCCTACGGCTACTACAACCTGTATTTGACGCGGTATCTGCGCGATGGCAGCGGGAAAGAAATTGAATCGCGGCTCGATGAGTTACTGCTGATGGACCCCAAAACCGGCAAGCCCAGCGGTGACGGTCTCGGCGATCTGTTCGACCATAAGTTTCTGATAAAGCGCAACTACCGCTTTCCCAAGCCGGGTAATTACTCCGTTCAAATTCGGCAGTACATGCGCCAGGACCCGCTGCTGAACATCCTGAGCGTGGGAATCACCGTCGAGAAAGCGAATCCCGCCCGATAATCTGCTGACATGTTGCCGATGCTGACCGATCTTTTTCGCCGAAACCGCATCTTTTTCCTCCTCTACGCGCTGTTGCTAGTTGTGATGGGCGTTCTGCAGATACGCTACACGCAGGAAAGCCTGATTCAGTGGGTCAACGCCCATAACAGTTCCGTTGCCGACGTCTTCTTTACGTACGTCACCTACTGCGGCGACGGTGTGTTTTTTGTAATCGTCTGCGTCGTTCTGCTTACCTACAACCGACGCATCGGTGTAATGGCCTTTGCCAGCTTTGCCCTCTCCTCAGGTGCGTCCTTGTTTTTGAAGCTGATTATTTTTCCCGACCGGCTGCGTCCGCTGAAATTTTTCGAGCATTCAACCTACCAATACCGCATCATCGAAGGGCTGAATATCTACAGCTACAATAGCTTCCCATCGGGCCACACGACCACGGCATTTGCGGTATTCAGCTTGCTGGTATTTATCGATAAGAGTAGAGACCGGGGCTGGTTTTGGCTGTTGCTGGCAGCGCTAACGGGCTACTCGCGCGTATATCTATTCCAGCATTTCGTTGAAGACGCATACGCTGGTTCGCTCATTGGCACCACAGCATCGGTACTCGTTTACCTGACGTTGCGTCGTTGGGTAAGGTATCCACGGGCTTCAGCGGCAGCGGCCGACCGTCGGTGGTGAACAAAACAGCACCGACGGTCGGCCGCTGCCGCTGAAGCCCGTGGATACCTCACTTACCGTATCCGGTCCGAGCCGCGCACTAAGCGTTCATCCCGGCGGATGAACCGGTTCGCCAACGCGTTGAACACCAAGGCCGCAATGACGGCGTAGAAGCCCGGTAGGAAGTCCCCCTGGTCAGCAGAATTTCCATAAGCCTGACCAGCGTAAAGTGTCCGATAAAGAATAATTCCCATGATTGCCGTGAGCATCAGCGCATTTACGGCACACAACGCGGTTTGAGTCAGGCGGTTGCGATACTGAAAAATGGCGTACAGCGACGATAGTGCTACCAATACCAGCAGCAGCCCCAAATACCAGACTGGTGTTACAAACGTGGTCATCCCCTGCTGCTGACTGTAGTCGAGAGCCGTCAGGTGGGCGTACTCCGGTGACCGTGCCCCCGCTTTTTCCCAAAGTGGATTAGTTAGGGAAACACTCATAGCGACGACGATAAGAAATAAAAAAATGGTCTGAATGCGTTGAATCATGGGTAATGCGGGTGTTTTGGAGCGCAAAAATAGCCTAAATTTTCGTAGTGCCGGAACCCACTCGTTGCGGCCCGCTTATTGCTGACACGCTGCTGGACTACACGGTGCAAATCCTCAAACCCGACTAATTTTATCACGTTCACCGCGTTATTCATCCACAAAATAGCCAACTATGAACCGTCTGCTCCTCTTTTCAACCGCCTTTCTGCTGCTTGCCGTTTGCGCCTTCCGAACGAACCTGCCCACCGAACGGGGCGACTTCGTGAGTGCCGCACCCAAACGCATCAACTGGCTCACCGTCCAGCAAGCCTACGTGCTGACGCAGAAGACGCCCAAAAAATTCGTCGTTGACGTCTACACCGACTGGTGCGGCTGGTGCAAAGTAATGGACCGCGAGACCTTCACCAAACCCGCCATCGTGGATTATGTGAACGAGAATTTCTACGCCGTGAAACTCAATGCCGAGCAAACCGACGACATTAAACTGGGCAAGCAGACCTTCAAGTACGTCAGCGGAGGGAGCCGGGGCGTTCATGAACTGGCGGCTGCGCTGATGAAAAATCAGATGAGTTACCCGACGACTGTTTTTCTGGACGAGAAATTTCAACTCATTCAGCCCATTCCCGGTTACTTGGAGCCGCGCATGTTTCATCAGGTCGTCACGTATTTTGGCGAGAACTACCACCAGAAAGAGCCGTTTGACCAGTACAAAACCGGAACCTACACAAAGTCATTCGGGGGATCGCTGACGGCCTCGAAGTGAGAGACGGAAGTAGTATCGATAACTTGTCAATCGGGCGGACAAAACTCGGCACCATGCCGGTTTTTGTTCGCCCGATTGCTTTAACCCGCACACCTGCTATTTTTACATTCTTCGTTAACCCGAATTTACCAGAAACATGAATAAACAACTGTCTTTTAATTTCTTAACAGCAATCGCTGTCGGCCTGCTGGCTACTCAATCCGGTCTGGCAAGGCCCCCCCGCAAGCCAGCACCGCTGCCCGTTGCGGCCCCCATCAAGTTTATCGATCCGCAGAATATGGATCAGTCCGTGAAGCCGGGTGACAATTTCTACCAATACGCTAATGGCAACTGGCTGCGCCAAAATGCCATTCCAGCTTCCAAAACGTCGTGGGGCAGTTTTAACGAACTGCGCGATAAAAGTTTGGACGCCATGAAGGTGTTGCTCGAAGACGCGTCAAAAACGACCATTAAGGGTCGGCTCTACCAGATGGTGGGCGACTATTACGTGAGCGGTCTCGACAGCGCAACCATCGAAAAACGCGGCTTCGATCCCATCAAACCCGATCTGGCCCGCATCGATAAAGTAAACACCAAAGTCGATTTCCTGAACGAACTGGCCTACCAGCGGACGCAGAGCAATGGCATGTTGTTTGGTTTTTCGGTGGGACAGGATCGCAAAAACGTTACCAAATACGTACCCCAGCTCAGTCAGGGCGGCACCACGCTTCCCGACCGGGATTATTACCTCAAAAACGACGCCCGCAGCCAGAAAATTCGTGACGCCTACCGCGACAACCTGACTAAAATGTTTACGCTCATCGGCGAGGAACCAACCCAGGCCTCACAGGACGCTGACGTTATCATGCGCATGGAAACGGCGTTAGCCAAAGCGCAGATGCCCCGCGTAGAAATGCGCGATCCCTACAAAACGTACAACAAGTTCGCGGTTACTCAATTCAGCAAGCAAACCCCCGGCATCAACTGGGCCGATCAGCTAACGAAATTTGGCACCAAAGGCCAGGATACGTTGCTGGTGCAAAACCCGGCTTTTTACCGTTCGCTCGATAGTCTCGTGTCGGCTACGTCCATTGAGGAGTTGCGGACATACATGCGCTGGAACATTCTGAAGGGAGCCGCCCCCTATCTGAGCGACGCGTTTGTGAAGCAAAACTTCGCATTCTCTAAAGTGCTGACCGGCCAGAAAGTGCAGACACCCCGCTGGCAGCGGGTAAGCGGCTTAGTCGATGGCACACTCGGCGACCTGCTGGGTCAATTATACGTAGAGCGGTATTTCAAACCCGAAGCCAAGCAGCGGATGCTGACGCTGGTCGACAACCTCGAAGCGTCGTACAAAGAGCACATCAAAAACCTCGACTGGATGAGCGGAGATACCAAGAAGAAGGCACTAGTCAAATTGCTGGCTTTCAAGCGGAAAATAGGCTACCCCGACAAGTGGAAAACGTATGATGGCGTCACCATTGCCCGGAACGATTTTTACGGTAACGTGCAGTCGGCGGGTAAGTGGTCGTACAATTATATGATCAACCGATTGGGCAAGCCGGTCGACAAAACGGAATGGGGAATGACGCCCCCGACGGTAAACGCGTACTACAGCCCTGTCAATAATGAAATCGCATTTCCGGCCGCTATTTTGCAGTTTCCGTTTTACGATTATGAAGCCGACGATGCGGTGAATTATGGGGGGATTGGTGCCGTAATTGGTCACGAAATGACGCACGGTTTCGATGACTCCGGTCGGCAGTACGACGCCGATGGTACCCTCCGCGACTGGTGGACCAAGACCGACGCCGATAATTTCAAACAACGCGCTGATCAGGTGAAAGAGCAGTTCTTTGGTTTCAAAGTACTCGACTCGCTAAAGGTAAACGGTCAGCTTACTCTTGGCGAAAACCTCGCTGATCTCGGCGGCTTAGCCATTGCCTACGATGCGTTCAAGAAAACACCCCAAGGAAGATCGAGAACTAAAATTGACGGTTTCACGCCCGACCAGCGATTTTTCCTGTCATGGGCGCAGGTCTGGCGCATCAACGTTCTGCCTGAAACTCAGGCTCAGCTAGTCCTGACCGACCCACACGCACCGGGCATGTACCGTTGCAATGGTCCGCTGGCCAACATCGACGCCTGGTATGACGCCTTCAATGTTCAGCCCGGTAACAAGCTGTATAAGACGAAAGAGCAGCGGATTAAGGTTTGGTAACCGGAGTAAATTTTGAAAAGCCGCTCATGCTCAATGCATGGGCGGCTTTCTCACCCTGTCGTCAACCCCCAGAACTGTTGATTATGACCCGCATCTCCACAGTCGTCCTGCTGTTCATAGCTATTTCATGTCAAACAAAACCCGAGCAGGAGGACGCTACCGCGTCGTTTCCTAACGATACCGCTGCTGCGTTGACCAAACGTCCGGGTCCCGATATGCCCCGGTCAGCCGCTGACCGGTTGGTAAGGGCATTGTATTTTGAGCACAGCAAGAAAGAAAATCCACTGCTGGAGACGAAGGACCGGACGTTAATCGATCAGTTCTTCGCTAAATCCACGGCTGACCTCATCTGGCGAGACGCATCGGCGTCGTCCGGTAAACTGAACCGAACTCAAGAGAATCCTTTGTTCAATGCACCAAACAAGACAATCAAAAAAACATGGGTGCTTCCGGCGGTAGTCGTTGGTTCGCGGGCAGTAGTATACGTAACGTTTGAGCAGGATGCCAAACAGAGGGAAATTCGCATTGATATGCAGCGGGTGACCGGGCGATGGCGAATCACAGATATGCACTACCCCGGCGGTAAACGATTGACACAGCTTCTATGACTATTTATTGGAAATGAGCAGGTGATGATTTGTTGAGCCAAGTAATTTGCTTTTTTTTGGATTGTTTGTTGACAACACCGCAAAACCTTGTAATTTTGCAACTCCAAACTCAAATTGAGGATAAAAACTGTTTTTTACCAGTGTCTTTGGGGAGTTTCCAGAGTGGCCAAATGGATCAGACTGTAAATCTGCTGGTGTACGCCTTCGGAGGTTCGAATCCTCCACTCCCCACAAGGTTTAAGTAAGCGGAAGTAGCTCAATTGGTAGAGCGATAGCCTTCCAAGCTATAGGTTGCGGGTTCGAGACCCGTCTTCCGCTCTGTTATGAACAATGTGTAATAAAGAGTGCACAATGCTGGTTAAGCACCTACTGTTCGCTTCATACTACACACTTCAATTAGTAAAACAAGCCGTTATAGCTCAGTGGTAGAGCACTTCCTTGGTAAGGAAGAGGTCCGGGGTTCAAATCCCCGTAACGGCTCAAGACTTCCATGCGAGGTCTTTTTGAGTTTTAAGCCGCAACGGTATTCATTCTCGAAAGGGACGATCTCGTTGGTTTAAACCACCGCTTGACGAGTTCATCCAAACACAACCAACAGTTCACAATAGCGTTTTAAAAACATGGCAAAAGAAAATTTTGACCGCTCGAAACCGCACGTTAACATCGGTACGATTGGTCACGTTGACCACGGTAAAACGACTCTTACGGCTGCCATTACGAAAGTGCTGGCCGGAAAGGGTCTGGCTGCAATCCGGGACTTCTCCTCAATTGACAACGCTCCCGAAGAGAAAGAGCGTGGAATTACAATCAATACGTCGCACGTCGAGTATTCAACAGTTAACCGTCACTACGCGCACGTTGACTGCCCAGGTCACGCCGACTACGTGAAAAACATGGTAACGGGTGCCGCTCAAATGGATGGTGCTATCTTGGTAGTAGCAGCAACAGACGGTCCAATGCCACAGACGCGTGAGCACATTTTGCTTGCCCGCCAGGTTGGCGTTCCCCAGCTTGTCGTGTTCATGAACAAAGTGGACATGGTTGATGACCCGGAGTTGCTCGAACTCGTTGAGATGGAAATTCGCGAGTTGTTGAGTTTCTACCAGTTTGACGGTGACAACATCCCGGTTATCCAAGGTTCGGCCCTTGGTGGTTTGAACGGTGATGCAAAATGGGTAGCAACTATTGAGGAACTGATGCAGAGCGTGGATGACTTCATCCCGTTGCCTCCGCGCCAAACGGAGCTGCCGTTTCTCATGCCGGTTGAGGACGTATTTTCGATCACAGGTCGTGGCACGGTTGCAACGGGTCGTATTGAGCGAGGTATCATCAACTCGGGCGAAGCTGTTGAAATCCTCGGTATGGGTGCCGAAAACCTGAAGTCAGTTGTGACAGGTGTTGAAATGTTCCGGAAGATTCTGGACCGTGGTGAAGCTGGTGACAATGTAGGCTTATTACTCCGTGGTATTGAGAAGACCGATATCCGTCGGGGTATGGTAATCTGCAAGCCAGGTTCCGTTACCCCTCACGCCAAATTCAAAGCCGAGATTTACGTACTCTCGAAAGAAGAGGGTGGTCGTCACACACCATTTTTTAACAAATACCGCCCTCAGTTCTACTTCCGCACAACCGACGTAACGGGCGAGATTGTTTTGCCGGAGAACGTCGAGATGGTGATGCCGGGCGATAACATCACGATTGATGTATCGCTGATCAGTAAGATCGCAATGGAGAAAGGGCTTCGGTTCGCCATCCGGGAAGGTGGTCGCACTGTTGGTGCTGGTCAAGTGACGGAGATCCTTGATTAAACAATTCGTAGACGAGTGCATTTCTTTGGAGATGCACTCGTTCCTTAAAGTTGTTTCGTATTTTTGCAATCCAAATTTTGAACTCGGAATGTAACGGTCAACGTCAGAAAAGCACAGATGTCCAATAGCACGGTTAGACAGTTGATTGTCGATGTTCGTGGTTTGTAATCAGATACACGGGTGTAGTTCAAGGGTAGAATGTCGGTCTCCAAAACCGCTGATGGGAGTTCGAATCTCTCCACCCGTGCCAATTCCTTATATGCAATGGACAAATTTATTTCGTTTCTGAAAGCTTCATGGGAGGAGGTTCAGCACAACGTAACTTGGCCGAAATTCAGCGACTTACAGTCCAGTTCCACGTTGGTTCTGCTGGCGTCGCTGATCTTTGCCATAATGGTTGGGTTGATCGATTTGGCGTTCGAGAATGGACTGAATGCGTTTTATCAGTCATTCTAAACGGGAAAGTTTTTACGTACTTGCGTGTTTTTGTCTGGGGGACCGCGTTATCCAATCCGACAAAAGCCCAAGTATTGAAAACTTAAAAACCAAAAAATATGACCAGCACACAATGGTACGTCATCCGGGCGATATCGGGTCAGGAGAAGAAGATTAAGTCTTATCTTGATAATGAAATCATCCGGCAAAAGCTGGACGAAGTTATTCCGCAGGTCCTCATACCGGCGGAGAAAGTATATGAGATGCGCAATGGTAAGAAGCGTATCCGAGAAAAATCGTTTTTCCCCGGTTACATTCTCATATCGGCTGACCTCGGTAACAACCGGGCCCTTGATATGATCCTCAATATGCCGGGTGTATTGGGATTCTTGGGCAATGCGCAGATTGGTACGACATCGAAAGTACCTGTGCCCCTGCGTGAAGCGGAGGTGAATCGTATCTTGGGTAAAGTAGAGGAGGAAACCCAAGAAGCGGTAGCCAGTACAGTGGCCTACATTCGGGGTGAATCTGTGAAAGTAGTTGATGGACCGTTTGGTGGGTTTGTTGGTACGGTGGAAGAAGTGTTTGACGACCGGAAGAAATTGAACGTCGTCGTTAAGATATTTGGCCGGAATACCCCGGTAGAACTCAGTTACGCGCAAGTAGAGAAGGAAGGTTAAGAGCAATCTTACTTTCAATCGGTCGGGTGTATCGTGCTTTCCTCAGGAAACACACGGCCACAACAAGTGAACTTGTGTTTATCGTTGCCGGTGTGTGAATGTGACGGATCACCCGGTGATTAGTAAGCAACGGTCAAAAATCAATTAATATAATGGCAAAAGAAGTAGTTGGCTATGTAAAGTTGCAAGTCAAAGGTGGGCAAGCAAACCCCTCCCCTCCAATCGGTCCGGCACTGGGTTCCAAAGGTTTGAATATCATGGAATTCTGCAAACAGTTCAACGGTCGGACCCAAGACAAAACGGGGACTGTGTTGCCGGTTCTGATTACGTACTACAAGGATAAGTCTTTCGATTTCGTCATCAAAACCCCGCCCGCACCGATTCTGTTGATGGAAGCGGCAAAGCTGAAAGGTGGCTCCGCTCAACCAAACCGTAACAAAGTCGGCACTGTGTCGTGGGATCAGATTCGGACTATCGCAGAGACGAAGATGCCCGATTTAAACGCCTTCACGGTTGAATCAGCAATGAAGCAGGTAGCTGGTACTGCCCGCAGCATGGGAATTGCGGTAACTGGTGCAGTGCCATTTGAGAACTAACAGACCTGCCGAAGCAAACACATACATGGCTAAGTTAACGAAAAAACAAAAGGACGCTAAATCGAAATACGATGCTGTCAAGGAATACTCGCTTGCGCAGGCAACCGATATTCTGAAAGAGATCTCGTACACCAAGTTCGATGCGTCCGTGGATATCGACGTCCGGCTGGGCGTTGACCCGCGTAAGGCTGATCAGATGGTACGTGGTGTGGTTACACTGCCCCACGGTACGGGCAAAACGGTTCGAGTTTTGGTGCTTTGCACCCCGGACAAGGAAAACGAAGCGAAAGAAGCTGGTGCCGATTTCGTAGGCTTAGATGACTATATCCAGAAGATCGAGCAGGGCTGGACGGACATTGACGTGATTATCACGATGCCGAGCGTAATGGCCAAAGTGGGTCGTCTTGGTAAAGTATTGGGTCCGCGTGGTTTGATGCCGAATCCGAAGTCGGGTACGGTTACGCCTGACGTGGCCAAAGCAGTACGCGAGGTGAAAGCCGGTAAAATCGATTTCAGAGTCGACAAAACGGGGATCATCCACACCAGTATTGGTAAAGTATCGTTCATGCCGGACAAACTGGTTGAGAACGCACAGGAGGTGATCGCTACACTGATGCGTCTGAAGCCTTCATCGGCCAAGGGCACTTATGTGCGGACGATCAGCTTGTCGAGCACAATGAGTCCGGGAGTAACGATTGATAAAGGCACAGTAGCGGGAATTTAAGCCATGAAGCGCGACGAAAAAGGAGTAATGATTGAAGAGTTGACCGGCAAGTTCCAGTCAATTCCCTTCTTCTACATCACGGAAGCCAATGGCATGACGGTTGCTGAAACAAACAACCTCCGTCGGATGTGTTTTGAGCGGGGGATCGAGTACAAAGTGGTGAAGAATACGTTCATCAAGAAAGCTCTCGAAATCCTTGAAACGGACTTTAGTTCGTTCAACGATACGGTGCTACAGGGTCAGTCGGCGGTGATGTTTCACCCCAATAACGGCAAGGCACCGGCTAAATTAATCAAAGAGTTTCGCAAAACCAGCGACAAACTTCAGTTGAAAGGTGCATCTATCGACAGTAGCCTGTTTATTGGGGCAGATCAGCTTGACACGCTCATCGCGTTGAAAAACCGTGAAGAGTTAATCGGCGAAATCATCGGCTTGCTGCAATCGCCTGCTAAAAACGTCATCTCGGCGTTGCAGGGGGGTGGTAGCAAACTGGCTGGTATTCTTAAGACGCTGTCGGAACGCGAGGAAGCATAATCATGCGGGCAAAACCCTGCATCACCCAGTACAAAAGCAGGCTCAGGCCCTGCATTTCATTCAATCATATCACAATCAAATTAAGATTACTAAAATGGCAGATTTGAAAGCGTTCGCTGAGCAGCTTGTGGGCCTGACGGTTAAAGAAGTTAACGAATTGGCTACCATCCTGAAAGACGAATACGGTATTGAGCCGGCTGCTGCGGCTCCTGTGATGATGGCTGGCGGAGGTGGTGGTGAAGCACCAGCGGCTGTTGCTGAGAAGACATCATTCGATGTGGTCCTGAAGTCGGCTGGTGCTGCTAAACTGGCTGTCGTCAAGTTGGTTAAAGACCTGACGGGCCTGGGTCTGAAAGAAGCTAAGGAATTAGTTGATACAGCACCTAAGCCGGTAAAAGAGGGTGTTAGCAAAGATGAAGCTGAAGGTTTGCGTAAGCAACTTGAGGAGGCTGGTGCTGAAGTGGAAGTAAGATAAGTAAAAACATTTCTGTGTATCGCTCCAAGCAGGGGAGGCCAGACCATCGTCTGGTCTTTTCTTGTTTGGAGACTTTCTTGGTTGAGCACTTGCAGAAGACAAACTTATTGGTATTGCCTTACGTTCTTTGTTTACGCTCTACGGGCCGGGTGTCATCTGGAGTCTGAACGGTCGATTAGTTTGAGTACCGTCGCAAATCTTCGCAACGCGCTCATTGAGAACTGGTTACAAAATTAAACCAAACACAATCTTGGCTACAAACGCGAAAATCAGTACGCGCAAAAGTTTTGCGACGATTCAGCCAGTGATTGGGTATCCTGACTTTCTGGATATTCAAGTTAAATCATTTAAGGATTTTTTTCAGCTTGACACTCCCTCCAACCAGCGATCGGAAGAAGGATTGTTCAAGGTTTTCCAAGAAAACTTTCCTATTTCGGATTCCCGTGAAAATTTCAAACTGGAGTTTATCGACTACTTGGTTGATCCTCCAAAGTACTCAGTCGATGAGTCTATTGACCGGGGATTGACATACTCAGTTCCTTTGAAAGCGAAGTTGCGACTGTCGAACAACGATCCCGACAATGAGGACTTTGAAACGATTGAACAGGAAGTGTTTTTAGGCAACATCCCGTACATGACTGAGAAAGGCTCGTTCGTCATCAACGGAGCTGAGCGGGTGATTGTTTCGCAATTGCACCGCTCACCGGGGGTGTTTTTCTCGATGAGTAAGCACACAAACGGTACCAAGTTGTACTCAGCTCGAATTATTCCGTTCAAAGGGTCATGGATTGAGTTTTCGACGGATGTGAATAATGTCATGTATGCATACATTGATCGGAAGAAGAAATTCCCGGTTACGACACTGCTGCGGGCTATCGGGTTTGGTTCCGACAAAGACATTCTGGATTTGTTCGGTTTGTCGGAAGAAGTACCGGCAACGCCCGCCAACCTGAAGAAAGCCATTGGTCGCCGGTTGGCCGCCCGAGTGCTCAAAACATGGACGGAAGACTTCGTTGATGAGGACACCGGCGAAGTAGTTTCGATTAGTCGGAATGAGGTGCTTCTCGAGCGTGACTCGGCCATCAAGGCAAACGACATTGATGTGATTACGGAATCGGGGCAGAAGTCGGTCATCCTGCACAAGGAGGACATGAACATGGCCGACTACAACATCATCTATAATACGCTGCAAAAAGACAGTTCAAACTCCGAAAAAGAGGCCGTAGAACAAATCTACAGGCAACTTCGGAATGCTGATGCTCCCGATGAGCAGGCTGCCCGCGAGATCATTCAGAGTTTGTTCTTTTCTGACAAACGATATGACCTCGGTGACGTTGGCCGGTATCGGATCAATAAGAAGCTCGGTCTCGACATTTCGTCGGAAATGAAGGTACTGACCACGTTGGACATCGTGTGCATTGTGAAGTACCTGATTGGCTTGATCAACTCGAAAGCGGTTGTCGATGATATTGACCACCTTAGCAACCGACGCGTTCGGACGGTGGGTGAGCAACTGTACTCTCAGTTTGGCGTGGGTCTGGCCCGGATGGCCCGGACTATCAAAGAGCGGATGAACGTACGGGATAATGAGGATTTTAAACCCGTTGATCTGATCAATGCCCGGACGCTGTCATCAGTAATTAATTCGTTCTTCGGCACCAACCAATTGTCGCAGTTCATGGACCAAACCAATCCATTAGCGGAAGTGACTCACAAGCGTCGGATGTCGGCACTGGGACCGGGCGGTCTATCGCGGGAGCGGGCTGGCTTTGAGGTTCGTGACGTACACTACACGCACTACGGTCGGTTGTGTACCATCGAAACGCCAGAAGGCCCGAACATCGGTCTGATCTCGTCGCTCTGCGTGTATGCCAAAATTAATAGCATGGGCTTTATCGAAACACCATACCGGATTATCGAAAACGGGAAGGTATCGATGGACAAGCCGGT
>JAYTAC010000869.1:0-2316 GCA_043737755.1 Spirosoma sp. | reverse complement strand
TGAACTGGCATCGGTGCTTTTCTTAGTCGCCATGGTCGGGGCGGTTTTGCTGGGCAAACGAGAAGCAGGTGACCGGCACTTCTGAAACATTGACCTGTCAAACCTCTCAAAAAGGCCTTAAGACTGTTGTTTTAAGGCCTTTTTGAGAAGAAGAATCTACGTGACGAGCAGTTGGTGCGGTGCTGAGGGTGACAAGCCCCACGACGAATGAGCCATTAACTCATACTCATACATTCTGAACGTAAGCCAGCCAATCGTTGGGCAACGGACTGGCTCATAGTTCGGGAGACGTATCACTGCCGACTACACAAACTGAGTGCCCTGCTCCTTGGCGTCGGCAACGAAGGTTTTGACTTTCTGCTCGTCTTCTTTCCGGCAAATCATCAGCACGTTATCATACTCGGCCACAATAAACCCATCTAAGCCGTTGATGGCCACCAACCGGTTTTTCGGCGTCTTAATAATGCAGTTTCTGGTGTCATAGAGCATCACGTGCCCGTCTATCACGTTCTGATCGGCGTTTTTGTCGGACGCTTCGTAGAGCGATTTCCACGTGCCAAGGTCCGACCAGCCGAAATCGCTCAGCACCACGTACACGTTGGCAGCTTTTTCCATCACACCATTGTCGATGGAGATGCTTCCGGTGAGCGAATACGCTTTGTCGACAAACGCTTTTTCGCGGGCAGTGTAATAGGCATCGTTGCCTTCGGCAAAAATCTCGGCGACTTCGGGCAGGTACGTAGCAAAAGCGTTGTTGATAGCCTGCACGTTCCAAACGAAAATGCCCGCGTTCCAGACAAATTCGCCACTCTCCACAAACTGTTTGGCTAATTCGAGATCAGGCTTCTCCATGAAGCTTTTTACCTTACGGACTTCCGTGCCATTTTCCTCGTCAGCCGCATTGGAAACGTACTGAATGTAGCCGTAGCCGGTGTCGGGTCGGCTGGGTTGGATACCGAGCGTGACTAAAATGTTTTGCTGCCGGGTGGCATCGAGGGCGATGCGGATGGTGCGTTTGAATTCCTCTTCCTTCAGGATGATGTGATCGGCGGGGGCCACGATAATATTGGCCTGCGAGTCGCGTTGGGCGATTTTATAACAGGCGTAAGCAATGCAGGGGGCCGTGTTGCGGGCAATAGGTTCGCACAGCACCTGGTCGTCGGTGAGTTGGGGCAGTTGCTGCTGACAAAGGTCTTTGTAGAGCGAACTGGTGACGATGTATATGTTTTCGGCCGGACAAACACCGTCAAAGCGGTCGGCGGTTTGCTGAAGCAGCGTCCGGCCGGTGCCGAGTACGTCGTGAAACTGCTTGGGGTAACTCGTCCGGCTGAAGGGCCAGAACCGCGTTCCGACGCCCCCCGCCATGATAATGACATACGTATGATTCATTGGTACTAACTGATATGGTGATGGCGCAAATTTGCTGTTATTTACCCAGTTGAACCGGAAAAACCCGTGATTGTTGCGGTCGGTCAGTACTCACCAGTCCCCGCCCACGGCCCGCAGCAAGGCCACCGCATACTGCGCTTCCTGACTACGAAGCTGCACTAACTGCTGCTCATTAGTCAGAATTGTGCGCTGCGCGTCCAGTACTTCGAGGTACGTCGCTAATCCCCGGATGTATAGTTCGCGGTTGTACTGCTCCGTTCGGCGGGCCAGCCCGATGGTCTGGTTTTGCAGGGTAATCTGCTCCCGAAGCAACGACAAGTTGTCCAATGCTGTTTCGGCTTCGCGCTGAGCGAGTTGAAGCTGGTGCTGGTAGATTTGCTGCCCGGTTTGGATCTGCTGCCGCGAAAGAGTTACTAACTCACGGTTGCGGTGACCTTCATACAGTGGCACCGACGCGTTGATACCGACTAAGTACGTGGCGCTGCTGGGCGCAAACCACGGCCCGACCCGGCCCGACAACAAGCCCCCTGATCCAATCAAGTTCACGCGGGGGCGAGTCGTGGCCTGTTGCACAACAGCCTGCGCATCGACCACCTGAATCTGGCGGGCAAATTGCTGCAAATCAGGTCGACGCAGAAGCATATCAATCGTCAGAACGGCGTACGGAAACGTGGGTACGGTGGCGGGCAATGCGCCGGACGCGATCGTAAACGCCGTTGGGTCCTGCCCGCACAATTGCGCTAATCCGTTGACCAATTCGGTACGGGCACGTTGGAGTCCTTTCAAGGTCACTCGCAAACCGCCGTAATCGGTTTCGGCCCGCTGCACGTCAATCTGGTTGATGAGTCCCACCCGGAATCGCTCACGCAGGATGGACAACGTGGTGTCGCGGGCTAATAAATTCCGTTGAAAAACGGCTTGCTCTGC
>JAYTAC010000868.1:0-5779 GCA_043737755.1 Spirosoma sp. | reverse complement strand
CCATTGCCAACCACGACAATAACCAGCACGCCGAAAACGAAAACCTGCGTTTGCAAAACCTCTGGGATGGTCTGGAAACCTACGTCGCCCTAATGCGGCTCTAAGGCTGTGTCGGGGCGACGTAGGTTTTTGCTGATACCGGTCTGCTGTTAACGGAGTCGTTTGCCGGGCATATTCTGTCCGTTCTGATGGAGCGTAAGTTGGTCGATTTCCCCTGCTGAGTTCGGGATAAACGAAACCTGCGCGTCAACGACTTTGAGGTAGAACTTGGCTTTAGATTCGGCGAACAGTTCGAACCGATCCTGTCCGGTGGCCTGCGCAAACAATCTTTCGTTCTCCCGCGTGATGGTAATCGCAAAAGACGGGGCCAGCTCATAGGTGCCGACATACGACTCCAGCACGGCTGTATCAGCGGCAACGACTGCGTCTTTCGGTGCTTCCACCACTTCGCCCAGTTCCTTTAGTTTAGCGAACCCGTTGGCGTTGCGTGGATTGAGCGCTACTGATTTCTTGTAGTCCTGAGTGGCGGCTGGTTTGTCGCCCGCGCTCATGTACGCTTCGCCCCGGCTGTCATATACGTTGTAGGAATCGGGGAACGCTTCGGCATTGAGGGTGAAAACGGCGATGGATTCCGTCAATTTGCCCCCGCGCATCAACTCATAGCCCAACTGATTCACCCCCGGCTCATCCACACTGTAGGCTTTGTCGGCCTTCCACGCGTTGAATTTCTGTCTCGTTCGGGCCAGCGGTTCCGACGTAACGGAACGCCGAAGCAGATCGATAATCGGCTTTCTGGGGGCTTCGATGGGTTGGTCGTACAGAATGCTGAGAATATTCTTTTTGATGTCGCCGAGGGGTGCACCACCTGTGTTGTTGAGCAGCACCACCAATTGTTTGTTCTGGGGAACCCGGCTGATGTAGGTGTTGAAGCCATTGATGCCCCCGCCGTGCTCAATCAGTAACAGACTGTCTTTCAACTGCCCGATTTTGGTTTTGCCGACGCCCCAGCCATAGGCGTACTTGTCCAAAAATGGCGTAAACAGGGTTGCTTTCCCGCTGGCCGACAGCAGTTTATCGGTGTACAGAGCCTGGTCCCAGCGGTACAGGTCCTCGATGGTTGAGTAGAGAGAACCAGCCGCGTATGGGATCGACATATCCAGATAGGGCGCGTTCACGTAGCCACCATCCTGCTTCTCGTAGCCCGCTGCGCGTTTAGATAAAACCGGGCCGGACAGGTCATAGCCGGTGTCGTTTAATTGGGCGGGTATGAGAATGTTGGTTTTCAGCACTTCGGCGTACGTCTGCCCTGTCACTTTTTCGATGATAACGCCCAGCAGGAAGTAGCCGGAGTTGCTGTACGAAAACTTCGAGCCGGGTTCAAAGTCCAGCGGCAGGCTGGCAAATTCCTTCGTGAACGCTGCGGGTGTGTAGGGGTTGCGGCTCTGTGTTTCAGCGAATTTCGGGAAGCTGGTATAGTTCGGGACGCCGGACGTGTGGGTAAGCAGGTGGTGAATCGTGATTTTGTCGCCCGTTGCTTTGGGGTAATCCGGCAGGTAATCCGTGATTTTGCCGGCCAGCTTGAGCTTGTTCTGCTCTGCCAACTGCATGATGAGCAGGGCCGTAAATTGCTTGGTGATGGAGCCGATCCGAAATTTAGTGTCGGGCGCGTTGGCAATGTTCCACTCCATGTTGGCCATGCCGTAGCCTTTTTTGAAGATCACCTGCCCCTTGTCGGCTACCAGCACCGTGCCGTTAAACTGACGGTTGGCCACGTATTGGTTGATCAGGGCGTCGATTTTAGCTGCTTTAGTCTGGGCAAGCAACGGATTGGTCAGCCAGATGAGCACAATGAGCAGCCGGGCACCACGGGTAATTGTCGAGACATTCATACGAGAGCAGACGGATTAGGTGGACGAAAACAGGAACGAATTTCGTCTCAACCTACAGAATCCGCTTTGGCCGTGTTGCAAACTTTGTATGAACGGGCAACATGGTACGAAAACGGGCAATAATGCACCCCTCACGTTCGCGCCCGTTCAGTCAGGAGTCTTGCAGGCTGTGGTGTTTGTTTCGTTGAACTGATTAATTCCGGGGAGCCGTGCTTAGTTTATCCGCCAGCATCTTGATGTAATAACCGCCCACCACCGACCGAGCCTGGAAACCAACCTGTTTGGCGTTGGTCGTTTCGTGCCAGTCGGAGAGAGGAACGCGGGTCGGCGTTTCGTTGGCGTATTTCCAGACCGGCGAAATAAACGACCGAAAGTCTTTATCTGAGTCCGCCATCGTCGCCGTCCAGACAATCCAGTCCGACTTGGTATACGTCTTGCGGCTGTCTAACGGCAGGCCGTATAATTGCTGATTCTTCAGGTAAAACGCGATTTCAGTCTGCGCCACTTCCTTCGGGAACACGTTCAGGTTCAAGAGTTTATCCCAGACGATATTGTACTTCTGGCTCCAGCTACCGGGCGTTTTATCGAAGGTTAACGCATAGTGCGGTCCCGCACCGGCGGACCGGTCGCCACGGTCGCTTTCGGCGTCCATCGTCATCCACTTGCGGGCCATGTCGCGGGCCAGCGTCAGGTGTTCGTCGGCGGTTTTCTGGTCGCCCATCATGGCGGCCATTTTCCCGTAGCTGGCGATGCCCATGATGGCCTTCGCCGACAGGTTGGCGTTGCGGGCGAGGTGACCGGCGAAATCGTCGGTGCAAAGCTGATTGGCGGGGTCGAATCCGTCGCGCTTCAGGAAGCCAACCCACTTGGTGAGCGTCGGCCAGTGTGCTTTGGCGAAGTTGGGTTTACCGTCTACCTGCACCACTGCTGCTGTTATAATCATCATGTTGCCCGCTTCCTCCACCGGCATGTCCTCGCCGTAGGTTTGCCCGTTGGCCAACGGATACGTACCAATGTCGTGCGCCGGGAAGTCTTTGGTCCACCGCCCGCTCTCGCTGTACTCGAAAATATGTCGCAGCAATCCCTTCGTCAACTCGTTGTTATACAGCAGAAACAGGGGAGCCGACGGGTAGGTTATGTCCACCGTGCCGATGGAACCGTTGGAGAAATTCTCCTTCGATAAAAACAGTACTTCCCCGGTCGGACCGGCCACAATCTTGTGGGCCGAGATCGCCTGCCGATACGCCAACACGCACAAATCGGCATACTCCCTCCCCCCCGACTTTTGCGCGTCGGCGCGAAGCTGGGCGTCGAAGGCCGTGCTTTTCTGCCGCAGCCGGGCGTAATCGTTCCCGGCAGTTTGCAGCAGTTTCGGCATCGTCATTGTCGAGTCGCGACGCCACCACGCCCGCAGGTTCTGGCCGAAATACTGCACGGAATACAGGTCGTCATACGCCAGCATCAGGTGTTTTTGTACCGGCGTTGCGCCCACTGAACCCATCGCTAAACTCACCGCTAATCCGTAATCCTGCGCCACGCCACCGGATGATTTCTCGGCGTCGGGCAGCGTTCCTTTCGTTAGAAACGCCGTTCTGAGGTTGGCCAGCGGTCCCGGCGTTAGCTGCGCTCCGGTTTGCTCCGGCACGGCGAGGTACGCATAGCCCCAGTCGATGCGGATGTTATCGCCTTTTTTCTGTAGTACGGGCTGCTCTTTCGTGCCCACGTTCAGCCAGCGTACGCCCGCCGTATTGCCCGCATCGGTCACCACCTCCTGACCGCCCGTGTTGGTGGCCAGCATCCCGGACTCGCTAAAATAGACCTGCACCGTGTGCGACTTACCATCCCGCGAACGGGTGTCGAACGTCACATACGTAACTGGTCGGGCAACGATTTCTAACTCGTCCAGCAGCAGGGGCGACAAAAAGTTGACCCGCAAATCGACCGGACCGGCCGTAAACGTGTAGTCGGTCTGGGTAGCTGCCACGGTCACGCCCGTCTGGGTCGCGGTGGTCACGGTTCCCGACGGGGCCACCGGACTAACGATACCCACGTCGATAAACGAACCCCCACGGGGACTCACGCAATGCACGGCCAGCATGTTTTTGCCGGTCCGCAGTGCTCGCTGACCAGCCGACGACAGGGGCAGGGTCACGTATTCGCCCACGTAATTCGGTTTGTCAAGAATCAGTACGCCGTTGAGGTAGATGGTCACGTCGTCGTCGTGGTTGAGCGAGAGCATCAGTTTGGCGGGGTCACTTTTGCCGTCGTAGGTGAACTCGCGCCGGAGGTAGATGCCGTCTTTGTCGGTCTGCACGTTGCGCCAGGGGGTGCGGGCTGCGGGCGTATCGCCGAACGGACCGGGGGCGGTTTTCCAGTCAGTTGCTTTGTAGTCGGGTCGTTCCCAGCCGGTTTCGGGTTTCGTGAGGGTGTATTGCGCAGTGTAGGGAGCCGATTCGCCGGTGGGCAGCACGGTTTTGTACGTAACGGGCGCGGCACCCAAGAACTGGTACGACCGGCCATCGACCCGGATGATGCCTTCCAGCGACTGGGGCTTGCCGGTCCAGTGACGGGTGGGGGAGTCGGTGAGTTTGTCGGTCGTGCTCCAGACGCTGAAATACGGGTCGTGGGTGATGAGTGGATAGGCCGGTGGGCGGAGGGTTTGGGCCTGCGCCGACAGCACCAACAACAGCATTAACGGGAGGCAAGGTCGGTTTTTCATGGACATGCGTGTAGTCGTCAATTGGACAGAATTTACAAAAGACCGTACCCGCGCTGTTCTCATGTGTGTCTCCATAAAACACAGGAAGTATCGGTTACACTACTGCCAACTCTCACACCCGTACGTAAATTTTTCGCCGGTCGAGCAGCCAGCCCACGCTCCAGCAGAGGAGCATAAACGCCAGCGCGAACAGCAGCGAACCAACCGCGCCGGGAGCTAATGGCTGCACCAAATGGCTGTTGAGCCACCCGAACGCGCTCTCACCCTCACCCGTCGGCATCATGTTCAGACTGATAGCCAGGACTTCCGACAGCAGGTAGATGAACAGGGGATTTTTGCCGGGGATGACGAAAAACCGCGTCCAGTTGGCCGGGTTCCAACTTCGGATTTCGATACCGTAAATCAGAATCGCCAGAATCACCAAATCAAGACCGGTGGTCAGCAGGACGAACGAGCTGGTCCACAGTTTTTTGTTGATGGGGAAAACCAGGTCCCAGCAGAGTGAAACGAAAATCAGGGCGGCACCCGCCAACAGCAGTTTAGCGGTGGTCTCGTAGTTCTTACCCATCTGCTGCACAAACCGACCGGCGTAGTAGCCGATAATGACGTTGACGATGGCGGGTAATGTGCTTAGTAAACCCTCGGGGTCGAACGGGATGCCGTCGCCGGTGTACAGGTGCGCGTCGCCGATCAGAAAACGGTCGAGTTGCCGCACGGCATTACCCGGTAAACTCAGCGGGTCGGCGGGGTCGCCCCAGCCAAGCAGCATCAGCCAGTAACCAACCAGAAAAGCGATGCTCAGCCCGATCACCGTGCGGGTGGAAAGGAAGCAAACCAGCAGCGACGCGATGCCGTAACACACGCCGATTCGCTGTAGAACGCCCCAGATGCGGGTTTCGCTGATTGGGAATGGCAGAAGTTCCCCCGATTGACCCAGCCGGAAAAACGGGAACCAGTACATTAGATAACCCAGTAAAAAGATCAGGGCTGTCCGTTTCGCAATCTTAGCCAGCACCGCCGACGTTTCCAGCAAGCCAAACTTTTTCTGGGCAAAGCTCATGGCGTTGCCAACGGCGAAGAGGAATGACGGAAACACCAGATCGGTCGGCGTGAAGCCATGCCAGTCGGCGTGGAGCAGGGGCGAAAAGGGCGTGGCTCCGCTGCCCGGCGT
>JAYTAC010000867.1:0-2321 GCA_043737755.1 Spirosoma sp. | reverse complement strand
GAGTGCATCGGCCGGTGTTCGTAGCTTTACGTTGTTATGCGTTATTTTCTTGAACTCGCTTACCGGGGCACTCACTACCACGGCTGGCAGCGGCAACCCAACGGGCTGAGCGTGCAGGAAGTGCTGGAAACCGCCCTGACGACGATCCTGCGGGAACCTGTTGCGCTCGTTGGCAGCGGACGGACCGACGCGGGCGTTCATGCCGGACAGCAGTTTGCGCACTTCGACACCCACCGGCCTTTGCCGCCGAATCTACTCCGGTCCGTGAATAGTTTGATTCCCGGCGACATGGCCGTGTACGACTGCTTTCCCGTTCGGGCCGACGATCACGCCCGCTTTACGGCTCTGTTTCGCCGGTATCAGTACCAGATAGTTCGCCGGAAAGACCCGTTTCGTGATGGATTGGCATACGTGTTTACGATGCCGCTGGACGTGGACCGGATGAACGAAGCGGCCGACCGACTGATGCATCACGCTGACTTTGAGAGTTTCAGCCGGGTCAAAACGGACGTTAACACCTTCAACTGCCGTATTGACTTTACCTGTTGGGAGCAGGAACTGAACGGCGATCTGACGTTTCATATCCGGGCCGACCGATTTCTGCGGGGTATGGTTCGAGCTATTGTCGGGACGCTGCTGGACGTGGGGCAGGGGCGGCTGAGCGTGGCGGAGTTGGACCGGATCATCGACGCCAAAGACCGCCGACGGGCCGGACGGTCAGCCCCGGCCGACGGATTGTCGCTGGCGGAGGTTAGTTATCCGCCCGATGTGTTTAGCCAACGGCAGAACCTGACCGGAACCCGAATTGTTGATAGTGGTAAAAGCGTTTGAGTGTGTGGGTGTTTATGTTTTTGAGCGTGCCCGTGAACAAACACGCGCCGACCTAAGCACTCACACACGTAAACACCAAACTAATCAAACACGTACTTAAACACGTTCCGTTGAAAATAGGAACCATCATATTAGCCGCCGGCGACTCGTCACGGATGGGCGGGGAGTTGAAACAGCTTCTGGTTTACCAGGGCCAGTCGCTCATGCGCCGGATTACCCAGACTGCGCTGGCTCTGCAACGCGGTCCGGTGGTGGTCGTGCTGGGGGCCAACCGCGACCGGGTCGTGCCGGAATTAGCGGGGCTGCCCGTCACCTTAGTCGACAACTCACGCTGGTCGACCGGGCAGGCGTCGTCGCTTAAAACGGGATTAGCCGGGTTGTACCTGACCCACAAAGATGTCGACGCTGTGCTGGTGCTGCACACTGATCAGCCGATGGTGTCGGTGGGGTTATTGACACACATGGCGGCCGTTTGGCAGGAGGACGGTAAGAATATTGTTGCCTGCCGCTACGACACGCAGGTGAGTGTACCGGCCCTGTTCGGCCGCGACTACATCGCCGAACTACTGCAATTAGAAGGCGATAAAGGCGTGAAATGGGTAATTGTGAAACACCGGAGTCATTGCGCCGAGGTGCTTTTCGAGGCCGGGGCCATTGACTTGGATTCTAAACGCGACGTCGACCTGTTTGCCCAGGCTTATGCTTTCGTGCAGTAGGGGTGGGTTGGTCTGAATCCGGCAATCGCGTCCTGACGTACCTATCGACTAAGATACGCATACACTCTTTGACCAACTCACGTTAACCAACTTATGGAAAAACTTGCTGCCGCTCAACACCTTCAAACCCGCCTGTCGACTGTGCTGGACACGGCCGGGCGCGAATTCAGACTTCAGTCCGACGCGCAGTTTCGCTGGAAACCCGCCCCCGACCAATGGAGTATCCTGGAATGTCTCCAGCACCTGAACTTAGCCGAGCGGTTCTACATCCGCAATATCCAGCACAAAGTCGATGCGCTGGGCCTGGTGCAGACAAACCCCACCGACCAGACCCTCGAATCGGACTGGATCGGTAAGGTGATGCTCTATGCCATCGACCCGGCCATGAACATCAAACTGCCCGCGCCCGGCATGGTCCGCCCCCGCCGACCCGATGAACTCAATCCCACCGACGTGCTGAATCAGTTCGTCGAACTCCAAACCACTCTGCATCACCTGCTTGATAAAGCCGTGTACCTCGACTGGAACCGGGAGAAAGTGATGACCATGTACGGCAACTGGCTAAAAATCAGGCTCGGCGACGCGCTCCAGATGCTGGTTGCTCACACCGAGCGGCACATGAACCAGGCCATGCGCATACGAACCGAAATGAGCAGTCTCACGCAGCAGACCCATTGAGTGGAAATTGTACCACAGGATAATACGGGGTAGTACTGGGCTGGGTCTTTATCGCTTCACCACCTTGACCGTCCGTTTTTTATCGCCCGCCACCAG
>JAYTAC010000866.1:0-5790 GCA_043737755.1 Spirosoma sp. | reverse complement strand
ACCCATTTTTTCCCGTCAGGATTAGATGACTGAACGGTTTGTAGTCGTGCAGTTCGATGTTGAAATCCCTGTACGCGTAACAGTCGTTCACGTACAGGGATTTAATGTAGGGGAATTCGTCGGGCGTAATCATGGGCAGCGGCTTTTCACAAAAATAGTCAAGCGGCTACCTAAAACCCAATCTTGCCCTTCCGACCATTAGGCTTCTGCTCGGCCGCCCAGTCACGCATTTCGGCTAATTCTCTCTCGAAACCGCCCGACAGAATCGGGAAGCGCAGCCACGAGCGGGGGTCGAGGTTGTGGTCGTCGAGGTGGAAGCTTGGGGCGTAGCGTTCGCGTTTCCACTGGTTGCGGCTCCAGAGTTTGAAAAACCGCTCTACCCAGATCAGCAGCTTTTCGCGGTCGTGATTTTCAACAAACTGCACTTCCATCAGTCTCAGCACGTCTACCGGCGACTGTTTGTCGCGGATGGCACTCAGTTCGATGGCGTTCAGCACGTCGTAAGGCATCAGGTCCTCCTCGTCGGTTTGCTTTCTGTGCAGCGGCCGTAGTTCGGCAGTGGGTTGCAGGTTATTCACGGCGTGTAAACCCTTCACTTTGATCAATTCATTAGCCGCCACCGGACCTGTCGCTAAACTGGTGCGGTCGGTGGGTTCGGGCGCGTTTTTCACGTTCAGGCCCACAGTTTCGAGCCACCGCAGCCAGCCGCGCAGAAAGTGCTTGTCGATGCCAGTGATGGGCGAAATGCTGCCCGACGTGTCGCCGTCCATCGTGGCGTAGCCCACGGCGGCTTCGGAGCGGTTGGAGGTGCTGAGCAAAAGGGCGTTGTTGAGGTTGGCCAGCATCCAGATGCCCGGTGCCCGCACCCGCGCCTGAATGTTTTGCAGGGCCAGATCATCGGTATCCCACGACAGCTTGCGGCCCAACTGCCCTTCGATCAGCCCCTGGTACGTCTCGACCAGGCCGTTGATGTTGATATTGAGCAGTGTCGCGCCGATGTCATCGGCGAGTTCTTTGGCGGAGTTAAACGTTTCGGGCGACGAGTTTTCGGTGCCCTGGTACATGACCGTCAGCAGTTTACCGATCATCGCTTCGGGCGTCTCGCAGTCCTGTAAGGCACTGATGTAACTCAGTTTCTTTTTGACACCGTCGATACCCAAATTCTCAACCGCCATCCGAATCATCAGAAACACCGTCGCGGCAATAGACGCCGAATCCGCCCCGCCACTCAGCGACAGCACGTAGCCGTGCGAGCGGCTTTTGCGCATGTAATCAAACAAACCAAGAGCCACAGCCCGCGCAAATTCTTCTTCTTTGAGGTAGCCGCCCCGCTCCCATGCTTCGAGTTCGGCCTTCTGAATCACGGGGGCAATGTCGGGCCAGTCGAACCGCTCCGGCACGCGCAGGTTAGGCAGCATCAGGGCCAGATTTCCCCGGTTTTGCACCTGATTGAGCCGCGTAGTGTCCACGTCGACCACTGCCGGAACGATCACGAAATCTTCGTAGCTGAGCCGCGACCCCGACACGACTAACTCGCCGTTGGTGGCGATCATCGCGTCGCCGTCGAAGATAACCCGGCCCGATTCGTTACCGAGCAGATTGGTGTAGACGTAGCTGACGCCGAATGACCGGCTGGCGTCGATCACGAACCGTTCGCGCGTCTGCGACTTAAAAAACGCGAAGTGCGAGGCCGACGGATTCAGGATAATATCGACCCCACGTTCGTAAAGTGCCCGGCCGGGTCGGTTGGCAATCCACGCATCTTCGCAAATCTCGAACCCTACCCGCACTGCACCGACACCTCCTCCCGACAACTCGAACACCAGATCGCCGAACGGGTACGAAAACTCGCCGATTTTGATCTCGTCGCGCAGACCGGCCTGCCACGGCTGGAACCATCGCGTTTCGTAGTGCAGGCCATTATTGGCTAAATATTGCTTGGCCGAAAAACCCAGAATCCGCTTGTTGGCAATCAGGCAGGCCACGTCGTAGGTCCGGTTATTGTGGCGCAGCGGCAACCCCACGGCTACGGCAATATCGTTGGTGTGCCGGACGATTTCCAGCAGCGACGCGATGGACTGGTCGATGGTGTTCTGGGCGTAGAACGCGTCCTCACAGCCGTAGCCCGAAATGCACAATTCGGGCAGGCACAGCAGACTGACGTCCTGCCGCTGGGCTTCGGCGATAGCGTTGATGATGTTTTGGGTATTGTGTTCCCACGCAAGCGGGGTTTGGTTGAGCACACCAGCGGCTACTTTGAGGAGTTTCATTCAGAGTGGTTTGGTTTTATTACTTCGCTGGGAGGATAACACCGATGATGGGACAATGGGTTTGATTCGACGCGAATCGGACTTGAAAACGAGCCTTCAAAACACTTCAGCAAAAGAGGAAGCCATTTCGTGATACTATTTGCCTGAATCCTGCGCAAATACTGTCACGAAATGGTAAAGTTGCCAGAACCCCATCCACGCCCTGCGATAGCAAGCAGGCACGCTGTTTATCAGGCCATTGGCTACTTTCTTTGGCCGTCTTAAAATGAATCCCGCTGAATTCGGCCACCTGTTCGACCGCATGACAATACCGGGTCGCCGGTGCGATCAAGAATATGAGCAGACCGGGGATAGGTTTCTTCCAAATACTGCTGAATCCAGACACCTCCATCGGTGACAAAAACCAGCCGGTCCGGGGTCGTTTTGGAATGCCGCACCACCAGGATACTAACCCTCCCGCAGTTTCAGCGTTAGTTCGGTTTTCAATTCGTGCAGGCCCTTTTCCAGGCCCACCGGGTAGGTGTGCGGATTGATGAAGCGCGTCACACCCGGATGGAAGTTTGTTAGCTGGTCCTGCACCCGCGCCCGCGTCGCGTGGATGTCGGGACAGGTATAAACTTGTTCACCGGCCCGAAAAACGGGGATCAGCAGGTCGTTGAACGATTGTCCGGCGTCGAAGCGTCGGCGTTTGGTAAAATCGAGCGGGTCAATCATCGTGGTGCTGCCATCAACCATGTCACGAGTAATCTGCTCTTCATCGAAAATCATATCGGCCACAAATCCCCCCTCGTCGCGGAACCGGCGCACCTGCTGAATGCCCGGTGTGGAGGTTTTGGCCGCCTGCTCCGAGAGTTTCATTTTATAGTCCCAATGGTCCCGCCCCGGTCCCGGCGGGGAACCGCGGTGCGCCGTGGTCCGGCATTCCGGTGCAATACCGGTCACACGGCCCTGCCTGTTTCGGATGGCGGCTATTTTATAAACGCCCCCCAGCGCGGGCTGGTCGTAGGCCGTTACGAGTTTGGTGCCCACGCCCCACACGTCGATTCGGGCACCCTGCTGCTTCAAACTCCCGATAATCGTTTCGTCTAAATCATTGCTGACCACAATGAGCGTGTCCGTAAAACCGGCGTCGTCGAGTAGTTTCCGGGCTTCGATGCTCAGGTACGCCAAATCGCCCGAGTCGAGCCGGATACCGGCCAGCCTGTGCCCTCGTTCGCGCAGGTTGCGGCCCGTTTCAATGGCGTGGCCAACGCCCCGGAGTGTGTCGTAGGTGTCGACTAACAGGGTCACGTTGTTGGGCATCAGGGTCGCATACTGGTCAAACGCTTCCTGCTCGCTGTCGAACGACATCACCCAACTGTGGGCGTGGGTGCCGCGCACGGGGATGCCGTAGAGCTTGCCCGCCAGCACATTCGAGGTCGCATCGCAGCCGCCGATGTAGGCCGCCCGGCTCGCCGTCATACCGCCGTCGGCCCCCTGCGCCCGGCGCAAACCAAACTCCAGCAGGGTGTCGCTCCCGGCTGCCAACCGAAGCCGGGCGGCTTTGGTGG
This sequence comes from Spirosoma sp., assembly GCA_043737755.1. GTDB lineage: Bacteria > Bacteroidota > Bacteroidia > Cytophagales > Spirosomataceae > Spirosoma. Next base: position 1,970 of record JAYTAC010000866.1, on the reverse strand, counting down.
CAATCAGCGACTCGAAGTTGATGAGGTTCAGCAGGGGCGTTTCCAGGAGCTGGCACTGCAAAATCGGTCCCCGAACCCGCACCAACGGCTCGTTGGGAAAAACCACCGTTCCTTCGGGAATGGCGTCGATGTCGACGGTTAGTTTCAGGTCGGCGAGGTAGGTCAGGAACGCGTCTTCGAACAGCGGCAGACCATCGTTTCCGGTCAGCGTTTTCAGGTAGCGCAGGTCTTTTTTAGAAAAACCAAAGTTGTTGATGTACCCGATCACGTTGGTCAGTCCGCAGGCGACGGTGAAGCCCCCAGCAAACGGATTTTTACGGAAATACAGATTAAAAACGGCTTCCTGCCCGGCCTGGATTGGCCCAGCTTGGATTGGCTCATCCTGAGCGGGTTGGACCGTCCCCGACTTCCAGTAGCCATACGCCATTGTAAGCTGGTAGAGGTCGGTGAGCAGGCTCAGCGAGGTGTCGTAAAGTTTGTTTGTCATCGCTGCGAAGGTACGGGGCGGAGACAGGACGGAAAATTTATGCCCGTCAAAACAAATAACAACCTAATTTGGTCTGATATTTGTGAGGGGGCACGTTTACGGAGTGGCTCTTTCGTAGACATCTCACCGATCAGCAACGCCTACACCCACCGCCAACCGTTATGCAGAAGCTCAGCCTCTCCCAATCGCTTCAGCAGAAGCTGTCGCCCCAGCAAATACAGTTTATCAAGCTGCTGCAAATTCCAACGATCGAATTAGACGCCCGGATCGAGGAAGAGCTGGAAATAAACCCCGCGCTGGAAGAAGGAGCCGAGGAAGAGCGCGAAACCAAAGACGACGATTCGTTCGACGACGAGTTCGATGACGACTTCAAAGACCGCAACGAAGACCTCGACATCGACAGCTATTTGCAGGGCGAGGACTACGCGGGCTACAAAATGCAGGGCGACGGCAACTACGGCGAGGAAGAACGCGACATGCCGCTGGCGACGAGTTCGAGCCTGATGGATTCGCTGCTTCAGCAGTTCGGCTACCTCCAGCTTACTGAGGAACAGCGCGTGATTGGCCTGCAACTCATCGGCAGCATCGAAACCGACGGCTACATCCGCCGGTCCATGCAGGCCGTGGTGAACGACCTTGCTTTCTCGCAGAATGTGCTCACCGACACCGACGAGATTGAGGAGGTGCTCCACAAAGTGCAGTCCTTCGACCCGGCTGGCATCGGGGCGCGGTCGCTCCAGGAGTGTCTGACGCTGCAACTGTATCGCAAAGACCAGTCGGACCCGTACAACGTGCTGGCCATTCGGATCATCGAGGATTTCTTCGATGAGTTCTCCAAGAAGCACTACGACAAAATCCAGCGTCGGCTCAACATCAGCGACGATTCGCTGCGCAAAGTTGTCGACATCATCATCAAGCTGAACCCCAAACCCGGCTCGGTTGAAGGCGAAGCCAGCACGGCGCAGTACCTGATTCCCGATTTTATTCTGGTCAATGCCCACAACAAGCTGGAACTGTCGCTGAACTCGAAAAACGCGCCCGAACTGCGCATCAGCCGCTCCTTTGCCGACATGCTCGACACCTACGACAAGAGCAGCAAACAAAACAAAGTACTCAAAGAAACGGTCTCGTTCGTGAAGCAGAAGCTCGACGCGGCCAAGTGGTTCATCGACGCCATCAAGCAACGCCAGCAAACGCTGCTCCGCACGATGAACGCCATTGTGCGCTTCCAATACGATTTTTTCCTGACCGGCGAGGAATCCAAACTCCGGCCCATGATTTTGAAAGACATCGCTACGCTGATCGACATGGACGTGTCGACGGTGTCGCGGGTGGCCAACAGCAAGGCCGTGCAAACCGAGTTCGGCATCTATCCGCTCAAGTATTTTTTCTCCGAAGGCATCGCTACCGACTCGGGCGAGGACGTCAGCAGCCGCGAGGTCAAGAACATCCTGCGTGACATGATCGAGCACGAACCCAAACT
>JAYTAC010000865.1:0-2333 GCA_043737755.1 Spirosoma sp. | reverse complement strand
TCTCGATGTCCTGCTCCGGCCGACCGTAATACATAATGCATCCTTTGGCCTGTTTGCCCGCCAGCATAGCCGACTTCAGCGACAGCATCCCGCCGAAGCACCAGCCCACGCTGGCAAACCCGGCCCTGGGACCGGCGTAGGCAATGGCTCCCTTCATGATGTTGGTCAGGCGATCCTGATTAGCCCCCTGCATCAGTTTTCCCGCTTCGGCAGGTTCAGTAGCGACTTTCCCGTCGTACATGTCCACGGCCAGTACGTTCACATCGTTCAGGTCATTGTAGAACGTTTCGGCCTGTTGCTTGATGTTGTCGTTCAGGCCCCACCACTCCTGATAAACCAGCAACCACTTGTCGGAGGGCTTCTTTGCTTTTAGCAGAAAGCCATTGGCCGACTGCCCGTCGGCGGTCGGAAACTTGATCATCTCACCCGCACCCCGGTACGTGAAAGGCAGTGGAGCCTCGTGCAGCCGCTGAAATACCGGGTCGCCCGCCATCGCCGACATGTCGTTACCAACGGCGTTGTGGCAAATGGGGATACCGGTTTGAACTGGCTCAGGTGTCAGCCAGGAAAACAGCGACACAAAGAACGACAGGCCGGTGATAAAGATAATTTTCATGTGTGTTTGGTTTGGTATTGATTCGTAAATCTAACCCGGAAAAGTGCTCAGTAGTTATCTTAACACAGAGCCACAGAGTAAATCACGGAGTACGCAGAGAAGAAAAACTCCGTGACCTCCGTGTATTCCTCCATGGCTCCGTGTTAAAAAGCCTACGCTTTCACCAACTCGAAAATCGTGATCTCCGGCAGGATGCCCACCCGGCCCGGATAGCCGATGTAGCCGTAGCCCCGGTTCACATACAGCCGCTGATTGCCGTCCTCATACAGCCCCGCCCATTGTTTGTAGAAATACTGCGCCGGACTCCACTTCACCCCGCCAATATCGACCCCGAACTGCGCCCCGTGGGTGTGCCCGCTGAACTGAACATCAATGTCAGGATATTGGGGCCGGACTTCGGCGTCCCAGTGCGTTGGGTCGTGGGAGAGGAGCAGTTTGACGGGGTAGTCTTCGGTGCCCCGGTACGCTTTGGCGAGGTCGCCCGCCCGCAGTGCCGCCGGTCCGAAACCAAGGTTCTGTACACCGATAACCGCGATTTTGTCGCCGTTCTGCTCCAGGATTTTGTGCTCATCCATCAGCATGTTCCAGCCCATTTGCCGATGTGCCGCCACCACATTCAGCAGGTTTTGCCGTTCGGCCTGAACCGTCGGCCATTGTACGTACTTGCCGTAATCGTGGTTGCCAAGCGTCGAGTAAACCCCCAGCGGAGCCTTCACTTTGTCGAACACGTCGATGTAGGCGTTGACTTCTTCGGCGTGGCTGTTGACCAGATCGCCGGTGAAAAAGACGACGTCCGGGTTTTGCTTCAGCAGCAACTCGACACCCCCGCGAACGGCCGTTTTGTTGAAAAAGCTGCCCGAGTGAATATCTGAAATCTGGGCGATGGTCATGCCGTTGAAACCCGACGGCAGGTTTTTGAGGGGCAATTTGATCCGCCGGATACGGTAGTCGTGAGCACCCGACAGGATTCCCCACGAGAAGCCAACCAACGGTATCGCCCCGGCAACCAAGGCCGTTTTCATCAGAAACTCAGAGCGCGGAATGGTGTCCGTGGCAGGCATGTTCGGCCGGGTATTGTCCTCGACAGCCGCCCGCAGTTCGGGTTTGTAGAGCAGCGACACAATCCACTGAAAGAACCGACCAATATCGCCGATAAAAATAACCAGTACCGCGAAAAACTTGGAAAAATATGGAATGACGATGCCCGCCAGCATGAACGTGCGGGTTTGGCGGCTGATGGAGTCAGGCGGCAGCAACTGCATCACCACGTAGAGCAGCAGGGCCAGCCCGGTGAAACTCCAGTAGATGATGGCGATGGTGCGCTGTGTACTTTCGGTGGCCGACCGGCTGATGGTTTTGACAGCCTGAAAAACATACACGTCAATCAGCAACAGAATGGCCGGGATGATGAACAGGAATGCAGTACGATTCATGAGCAAGATAAAGATTGAACACGGAGCGATCCGCCGTTGCGGAACGCAGAAAAACATGGAGGTCACAGAGCAGCTTTTTTTCTCTGTGACCTCCGTGTTTTTCTGCGTTCCGCAACGGCGGACCGCTCCGTGTTTAAAAAGTTTACACCAATTCAGCTTCCCGCTTCTGCTTTTACATGTCCAGTGCCGGGTCTTTTTTGCCGAACCACCTCATCCGTACCCGCTCGTTGATCCAATACAAACACGGCACGATTACTAATGTCAGCACCGTCGAGAACGTCAGG
>JAYTAC010000864.1:0-2334 GCA_043737755.1 Spirosoma sp. | reverse complement strand
TGATTCGGCACCCCCGGCGCGATGCCCTGCGGGAACACCTGCGTCAGCGGGGTATCGGCACGGACGTTCACTACCCGATTCCACCCCACCACCAGCGGGCTTACGCTCAGTTTTCGCACTTGTCGTTGCCCATTTCGGAGCAGTTGCACCGCGAAGTCGTCAGTTTGCCGCTCAATCCCACGCTGACCGATGAAGAAGCGCGGTTTGTTGTCGAAGCGGTAAATGATTTTGCATTGGTTAACGCGATGAGTTAGTGGGCTGAAAACTGAGGGGTCACGCTTACGATGGCCACTGTCAGTTCAACTACCGGTCCATCCGCTGACCGACGCATTCATCAACTCACTGACTAACACCCTCATGCACCTGTCCGTCGTCATACCGGTCTACAACAGCGAACGCACCATTGGCCCGCTGGTCGAGCGGTTGCAGACGTGCCTGCGGGAACGGGCGTTTGAGGTTGTGCTCGTCAACGACGGCAGTGCCGACGCGTCGGAGCGGGTTTGTGAGTCGATAGCCGATGCGTATGCCAATGTGCAGTTCATCGCTCTGCGCCGGAATTTCGGCGAATTCAACGCGGTGCTGTGCGGCCTTACCCATGCTCGGGGGCAGTTCGTGGCCATCATCGACGACGATTTTCAGAACCCGCCCGAGGCCATTCTGACGCTGTTGGCCGTGGCCGAAACCGGGCGGTTCGACGTGGTTTATAGCCGATACGCCCAAAAACAGCACCACTGGTTTCGGAACTGGGGCAGTTGGCTCGTTAATGCGCTCACAACATACTCGCTCGGCAAACCGCGCTCGCTCTACCTGTCGAGTTTCAAACTTATCCGGCGCGAGGTGGTGGATGAAATTATCCGCTATACCGGGCCGTACCCATACATCGACGGGCTGATTTTTCGGGTCACCCGCAACGTGGGCAGTGCCTTCGTACCCCACAACGCCCGCGCGGAAGGCCGCTCAAATTATACGATTCGCAAACTCATCGGCCTGTTCCTGAACGTGTTTATCGGTTATTCGCTCTGGCCAATCCGGGTGTTTACGGTGGCGGGGGCCTGCCTGTTCGGAGCCGGATTACTGACCGGAATGGGCTTGCTGGTAGGTGGGCTGGCGGGGGTGTTCGATGTGCCGGGCTGGGGGCTGATTTTGTGGGCTATCGGAACGGGGCTGGGCCTGCAACTGCTGTTCATGGGCGTTCTGGGCGAATACGTCGGTAAACTATTCATGGCTCACAGCGGCCTGCCGCCCTACGTGGAGAAAATCAAACCCGCGCCCGCCAACAAATTACGTCCACTACCATGATCGCTCATTCGGAAGAATACGAAAAAATGTTTCGGCTGGAGGGGCAGTTGTGGTGGTATCGCAGCCTGCACGAGCGCGTTGCATCGGCCCTGCACCGGCACTACGGACCGCGCCGGGACATCCGAATCTTAGACGCAGGCTGTGGCACGGGTGGGCTGCTCGATTTTCTGCGTCGGCGCGGATACGGTAACCTGCGGGGGATCGACGGTTCGGCTGATGCGGTGGCGTTTTGCCGGGAGCGCAGTTTGTCCGTTACGCTGGTGAACCTGAGCGAACTTGCCGCCTTTGAGCCGGGTGCGCAGTACGACGCTGTCATCTGCAACGATGTGTTCTGTTATTTTGGCGATGCCGATCTGTCCCGATTGATGAGTCAGCTTGCGCAGCGGCTTGGTTCAAACGGTGTTCTCCTCAGCAATAACAACGCGTTTGCCGTTTTCCGGGGTCAGCACGATTTAGCCGTGGGCAGCATACGCCGGTTCGTGCGGGCCGATTTTGAGCGGCTGCTGCCGCCAGCGGGATTGCAGATTCAGTCGGCAACGTACTGGAGTTTTGTGCTGTCGCCCCTGATTCTGGCCATGCGGCAATGGCAAAGCTGGCAGTTGCGCAGTGGCGGCCGAAATCCCGGCGACGCCCAGTCCGACGTGTACATGCCCCCCGGCTGGCTCAACGAAACCCTCTACCGCATCGTGCGGGCCGAACAAAAATGGCTTCCCCGAACCCCGTTCGGCAGTTCGCTGTTTCTTGAACTGAGTCATACGTCGTAGAAAAACATGTTTACCGGAATCATAGAAACAACCGGCACGGTGTCGGGTATCGAACGGGCAGGTACTAACCTGACCTTCCGAATCGAGTCGACCTTAGCGGCCGAACTCAAAATTGACCAGAGCGTCAGCCATAATGGGGTTTGCCTGACGGTGACCAGCGTCGATGCGGGCAGCTACACCGTGACGGCCGTTGACGAGACACTGAAGAAGACCAACCTTGGTCGCGTCGGCCCCGGCGACCGCATCAACCTCGAACGCTGCATGCCCGCCA
>JAYTAC010000863.1:0-2334 GCA_043737755.1 Spirosoma sp. | reverse complement strand
CAGGTGGGTAATGAGTGGGGGTCACACATTATGGACCCGCGCACGGGGATGCCGGCCAGCGCCGTCATCAGCGCGACCGTGCTTCACCCTGACCCGGTTACGGCAGGTGCTTTAGCAACAGCCTTCAACATCCTTACCCCAGCGGAAAGTGCCTCGCTGGCTACCGGGCTGCCCGGTACGGAGTACCTGCTGATTAGCCGCCAGGGTGAATTTATAGCCAGTAAAGGCTGGCCGGGAATTGCCCTTCCGCTACCGGAGAGCCTACTGATGTCAACCGCGCCGAAAACAGCTTATTTACTCTCCGTACCGACAAAGGATAAACGGTGGAATCCCGCTCAGGAATTGCTTATCACCTTTGATCTGGCCCGCTTCGAGGGTGGGTCCCGCCGACCTTTTGTCGCCGTCTGGGTCGTTGACGAAGCTAAAAAACCCGTGCGGCAGTTGGCCCTGTGGTACAACAAACCCCGCTGGCTGCACGATTTGCGGGAGTGGTATACCCTCAATGTGGAGACCGACGCGGCCACATCAGTGGCGAGTGCCACTCGTTCGCCAGGCCAGTACACGCTTGTCTGGGATGGAAAAGATGACCAAGGGCAGTGGGTGAAACAGGGTAAATACACTATCCAGATTGAAGCCGCCCGCGAACATGGCACCTATCAGTTGATCCAGCAAATGATGGATTTCAACGGGAAGGTTAAACAACAACTCCTCAATGGCAATGTCGAAATCACGACCGCAACCCTGGATTACCGCGAGAAAGCAACAACCCGCTAACGGGCAGTCGATGGACAAATCAGTACCTGGTCCTAAACCTGTTTCTGGCCTGCGTTGGGCCAGTGTGACCCGGTGGCTGCACCTTTACCTATCGGTAGTGAGCTTTGTGCTGGTTCTTTTTTTTGCTGTAACGGGCCTGACGCTCAACCATGCCGACTGGTTTGGGGATGCCTCCCGGACAAATGAATATACCGGTCAGTTGAACCCCGTCTGGATAAAGGGCACCGACACCACAACGATCAATAAGCTGGCCATAGTCAAGTATCTGCGGTCGGCACATCAGATCAGGGAAGCGGTAAGCGAGGTACGGCTTGAAGAGCAGGAGGCCAGTTTCTCGTTTCGCGGACCAGGCTATTCGGCCGATGCGCTGGTGAAACGCCCGGATGGTACCTACAGGCTCACCGAAACCAAGATGGGACTTGTGGCCGTGCTGAATGATCTCCACAAAGGTCGCGATACGGGGCGGGGATGGTCCTGGGTCATTGATGTAGCTGCCGTATTCATGACGTTCGTGTCAGTCACGGGACTGTTGTTATTGCTGTTCCTAAAAAAACGGCGGGTCAGTGGATTCTGGTGGCTTCTGGCCGGGGGGATAGCTAGCATACTGGCCTACTTGCTGATACTTTAGACCCATTCACTTCCTGGCAAAAAGAGCCTGTTTAACTTATTCAATGCATAACCAAACAAAAAGGCTGGGTACCGGCGAGGAACCGCGGTGCTTCGGCAAATACATAGCAGCGCTTACTGCCCTTAACTCGTAAAACCGGAAAACACCATAAACCAGCCGCAGGGCAGTACCTTTAGCGGCCTAAAACTTTACTACCCAATCAATCGTCAATCATAATTCTATGAATCGCAGACAGTTCGTTCAGCACACTGCCCTCAGCATCGGCGCAGTGTCGACAATCAATCACCCTCTGTTTGCCAGCCTACTGGTCGACGATCCCTACAAGATGAAAACCGTCCGTGATGGCGTGGGCGTTTTCACCGAAAAAGGCGGCACCATCGCCTATCTGCCCACCAAAGAGGGCTGGGTCGTGGTCGATTCGCAGTTTCCCGAGCAGTCGCAGCACCTGATCGACGCCCTCAAGAAAACGAACGATAAACCCATCAGCCTCCTGATCAATACGCACCACCACCGCGACCACTCGTCGGGCAATATCGCGTTCAAAGGCTTAGTGGGTCATGTAGTCGCCCACGAGAACTCGCGGAAAAACCAGAAAACGGCGGCCGAGACAGCCAAAACCGAAGACCAACAATTGTACCCGGACGTAACGTTTACCGATGGCTGGAAGCAAAAAGTGGGGGGCGAACGCCTGCGGGCCTATCATTTCGGACCGGGCCACACCAACGGCGATGCCGTCATTCATTTCGAGAACGCCAACGTGGCACACATGGGTGACCTGATGTTCAACCGCCGGTACCCAGCTGTTGACCGGAACGCCGGTGCCAATGTGCAAGGCTGGATTGCCGGGCTGGACAAAACGCTGAAAACCTTCGACAACAAGACCATTTTTGTGTTTGGCCACGCTTTCGACCCCGAAAAAATCACGGGCACGA
>JAYTAC010000862.1:0-2337 GCA_043737755.1 Spirosoma sp. | reverse complement strand
GAGGGCGCTAAGTCGTAGTTCGGGGCCGCCCGTGCGGTAGCATTCTGCAAACATATCACTCACGCTACGTTTGCTTATTTTCTACCCTTGATTCACATCAAGAATGGGGAAGAATAAGAAGTGGCAAATTAGCTTCGCTACAATGATGGTGCTGGCGTTAGGATACTATGTATTTAAACCCACTTACGAGATTAAGCTTTTCAAGTTGACTGGCGATTCGGATGTCTATCTTACCCAAATGATCTACTGGAGTTGGTTTGACAGACAACTTGTCTATATTTATGGAAAGCATACTGAAGAATCCTATCCCGAAAGAGATTAGTGTTGTTGTGACGGTGATAATGAGTTAGTTATATAGATAGAAGTTCCACAGCCCGGCACATACTTCCAAAGTCGTATCGTAAGTTTGGCAATCGTGAATCCGCAGCCTATCTGATAAAATGCGAAATCGCTTCATCCCACCAACAGCATGTTCGACGTAAATTCGCTCTGATGATTTGACTTTCCGCCCGCTGTTGCTCTGTTAGCTCGCCTCCTTTCGGCTTCTTAACTGGTATTTAACTTGCTCACAATCATAGTTTTTAACTATGCTTTGATACCCTAAATCAACGCCTAAGATCTGGTCCTTAAACCATAACTGCTCAGGCGGAAATTCCGTCTTTAATTGCCTGTAATCGTGTGATTTACCGACCCAGCATTTGCTCAGAAAATGAATATGACGATCTGTGGTGGCTAAAATCATGGCCTTAACCGCGTGGGCTTTTTTTTACCGCTGTACATAGCCTTTTGGTAATCCGAATGGGTGGGTCGCTGGGTACGCTGTTCGGTGGCATCAATGAGGATAGTACCTTTCTGATGAAAGTAGTTGCGGAATTCTTCCACGCTGGCAAACGAGCGTTTAGGGGTATGACCCGACTGGATTAAGGCATGTTCGAGTACGGCCTGGCCAATGTCCTGATTTCGTTTAGCGGTTGATCCATCCATACCGGTAGTGAAGCCTAAGAGGTCACAGGAAAGTCCTGATTTAAAAGAGAATAGGGTGAATAAAAGCAGGTCCGTGTAGGTGCCCAACGCGGGTTCATCCGGGCAATCTGCTTGTCGTTGCTGAATGGTTTTGCCATAAATTTGCTCGTAGGCTTGCTCGACCCAAGTCAGTAGTTTAGCAAAGCGTTTCTGGTCCAGACCAATAGCAGACCGCCATTGGCGATCTGTTTTTAAAGTAGTAACTGAGAGATTCATAAGGCAAATTTACGTCGTTGCAACAAGTCTAATGGCGAGCCGAACCCCCACGATCCAACCATGCGCGTAAATCAACCGGGTCAGCCGGACCGCTCCGACGAACGGCTGCACCGGCAAATCGATAAGATTCTGGTGCAGGTGTCGGTCGTGACGGGCCTGTTCATGGGGCTGATATCGCTGTTGTTCTACGAGGTAATCGACGCGCGGCCTGAACCAGCCGTAGCGGCTTTTTCATTTGGGGTGGCGTTCGTGTTCACGGTGCTGATCTGGCTGTTCAATATCTATGTCAACAACCGCCGGGGGCTTCCCATAATTTACCGGTTCGTTAACCCGGACTATGAATTCAGCGGGCGAGTCATCATCTGTTTGCTCATCAGCCAAGGACTGCTTCGGGTCTGGACGGGGCTGGATGTGTTTTATCGGATGGAAAGTACGGATACCGGCAACATTGCGGGCGTGCTACAGGTGCGGGGGCTGCTGATCGTGGCCTTCTCCCTGATTACGACCTGGGGAGTTGAAAAAGCGTTAGCACAGCAACAGGCGATGGGACTGATATCGAAGTTGAAAGAAGAAAATTTTCAGGCGAAGTACGAGGTGCTCAAGCAACAGATTAACCCGCATTTTCTGTTCAACTCGCTCAATATCTTGAAAGGAATGATCCGCACCGGTAACGAAGATGCGGAAGAATACCTGATTAGATTAGCCGAGGTGTACCGCTATATTTTGCAAAGCAACGCCAAAGAGGACGTGGTGCTGGCTGACGAACTGCTGATGCTCGAATCGTATCATTACATGCTCAAAAACCGTTTCCGCGATGCCATCGAGCTAACCATCGACCTTTCGGCCGAAACCCGCCAGTCGATGCTGCCGCCCCTGACGTTTCAAATGCTAATGGAAAACTGTGTGAAGCATAACGTGCTGACCCAGAGCCGAAAACTACGGGTGAGTGTCGCTGAACGCGACGGTATGGTGCTGTTTCGCAACAACCGTCAACCCAAGCAGTCGCTGCAGTCAAGTACGCACATCGGGCTTGAAAACCTGACCCGGCGCTACGAACACCTGTGTGGCAAGCCCCTGACCGTTGAGCAGGACGAGCAG
>JAYTAC010000861.1:0-5818 GCA_043737755.1 Spirosoma sp. | reverse complement strand
ACCGGGCAGTATCGACAGAATTGTGATCACTCAATGTCGACAAAAGTATGGACAAGATACGGGTACTGGCAAACGGTCTCCAGTTTCCTGAAGGCCCGGCATTCGATGCGTCGGGCTGTTTGTGGTGCGTGGAGCAGGAAGGGGAGGGTTTGTTTTGCCGCGACAAGGACGGCAGCACCATGCGGGTTCACACGGGTGGTCGGCCAAACGGAGCCGTTATTCGCGATGGTTACGTGTGGTTCTGCGACTCGGGTCAGAATGCCATCCGGCGTATGAACATCGAAACGAAAACTATTGACACCATTCTCGACACCGTTGGCGGGCAACCGCTCAGCAAACCAAACGACTTAGGGTTCGATGACCGGGGTAACCTGATTTTTACCTGTCCCGGCGTGTGGGATAGTGGTGAACCGGGCTACGTGGTCGTTTACACGCCGGACGGCTTAGCCGAAATAATAGCGGATGGTCTCGACTTCCCGAACGGACTTGCCCTGCTGTCCGGCGCAAAATCGCTGCTGATTGCCGAAACGCACCGCCAGCGAATCTGGCAGGGTCACTGGGATGCCGAAGGATTAAGCTGGGAGAATATCCGGGTGTGGTCGCAGGTGATCGACGCACCTCCGAATGCGCTTCTCCCCGGTCCCGACGGCATGGCGGTTGGCTATGATGGCAATCTGTACGTAGCCGTATTTGGAGCGGGTGTCGTTCGGGTATTCTCTGCCGAAGGAGAGTTTGTTCGGGATATAACGCTGCCCGGCCAAAACCCCACCAACTGCATCTTCGACCCGTCGGGCAAACTGGGTTTGGTCGTTACCGAGAGTGAGCGGGGCGAGTTGCTGAGCGTCGTCTTTTGAGCGTGAGCCAGCTTGGGTGCTTCACCCGGCCTGAGCAAAGTTAACCCGTCGTCGAGTTACTATTTCAGGTCGGCCACAATGGTAACGCCCCCTTTGGTGCGGTCACCGATTTTTACCCGTATCTCGGCATCCAACGGCAAATACAGATCAACGCGTGAGCCAAACTTGATGAACCCCATCTCCTGACTCTGCGTCACCGGCTGACCTTCTTTCACGTACCAGATAATGCGTCGGGCCACGGCCCCGGCAATCTGCCGCATCAGCACCTGCACCCCGCTTGCGGACTCGATTACGACGGTCGTCCGTTCATTCTCGGTGCTCGATTTTGGGTGCCACGCCACTAAATACTTGCCCGGATAATACTTGACATACCGGACGATGCCCGACACCGGATTGAGGTTGATGTGAACGTTGAGGGGCGACATGAAAATGGAAACCTGCCGCCGGTTCGCCTTGAAATATTCGCTCTCCTCGGTCTCTTCAACGACAACAACAGTGCCGTCGGCGGGTGCAATCACCTGCGTGTCGTTCGTTGTGAGCAGACGGGTCGGCAGGCGAAAAAACTGCACCACCAGCACGAACAGAACCAGACTGACTACCGCCAGCGAAACCGTGACGGCGAGGTTATCAGCAAATAGAAAAGTGTAAGCGAGCAAGTTCAGGGTTAGCAAAACCAGCCCGGTGGTGAGCATTATGGTATTCCCTTCACGGTGTAGGCGCATTGTCGAAATGAAATAATGTACAAACGGTCCGCCGATGCGGTATAACGAGTAGTGGAGTTCTGCCAAATCGAGAGTTGGCAAAATTACACACTATACAGTATACATTGGTTGGCTCAATATCCTCCCCGGAACTTATAGGTACTGGCCACTTTGTCGATGGCTACGATGTAGGCCGCCAATCGCATCGGCACCTGGTATTTTTGCGACGTGTCGAACACCCGGTCGAAGGCGTCTTTCATCACCCGGTCGGCCCGGCGGTTAATGCGGTCGAGGGTCCATTTGTAACCGATCCGGTTTTGTACCCACTCGAAATAGGACACCGTTACGCCCCCGGCATTGGCCAAAATATCGGGCACAACCAAGATTCCTTTGCTGTTGATGATCTCGTCGGCCGACGCCGATGTTGGCCCGTTGGCACCTTCCACAATCATTTTGGCCTGAATCGACCCGGCGTTATCGTCGGTGATCACGTCTTCTTTGGCGGCCGGCACCAGCACATCGACCGACAGCGACAGCAGTTCCTCGTTCGTTATTTTGTCGGCTCCGCTAAACCCGTCCAACGTGCCTTTGTTGGCGTTGCGATACGTAACGGCAGCCGTGATGTCGATACCAGACGCGTTGTAATAGCCCCCCGAAATATCGCTGATGGCCACAACCGTAACGCCCCGCTCGTGAAGCAGTTCGGCCGCAAACGAGCCGACATTTCCGAAGCCCTGAATGGCGGCCGTCGTGCGGTAGGGATTCATGCGCAGTTTGTCCATAGCCGCCAGAGCCGCCACTGTCACGCCCCGCCCCGTGGCTTCGGTGCGACCTAATGAGCCACCCAGCACGAGCGGCTTGCCCGTGACAACGTTATTAACGGTCATGCCTTTTGCCTTCGAGTATTCGTCCACAATCCAGGCCATCTCGCGGGGACCGGTGCCCATGTCGGGGGCGGGAATGTCGCGGTCAGGACCAAACACGTCCAGCATGGCCACGGTGTAGCTGCGGATGAGCCGCTCAATTTCGCCCGCCGACATCTCGCGCGGATTGCAGGCGATACCGCCTTTGGCCCCACCATACGGAATGTCGACAACGGCGCATTTCCAGGTCATCCACGCGGCTAAGGCACGCACTTCGTCGAGGTGAACGCCGGGGTCGAGCCGGATACCGCCTTTAGAAGGCCCCAGTATGTTGGAGTGGATAACGCGGTATCCTTCAAACACCCGGATGCTGCCGTTGTCCATCGTAACGGGCAAACCAACAATAACCTGCCGGGCGGGAACCTTCAAAATGTCGTACATCTCGTCGGAGATGCCCAGCATCCGGGCAGCCGCGTCGAAGCGCGACATCATCGACTGAAGGGGATTCTCTTTGTCTTTTATTGGGGCTGGTTCAATATACGCCATAGCCATAAATTTGGTGACTAAACAAAACGTGGTAACGAAGTGTGTTGCAAACTTAATGAAACAATGACGATAGCATGAAAAGTATATTATTTCTATGATTAATCTAAAAACACGATTCCGTATAATCATCTATGTTCGCTTGCAAGCCCGAAATTCTTCAATGGAGATGTCGGTTAATACCGAATTTTAATTGGATAATCGTGTCATGTGTAGTTCACTAAATAAACGAGCAAACAGATAAGTTACCGGTGGGTACATTGAAAATAAGGCTAAAATACTTTATTTTTGCGGCCGTATTGACGCCCATCAACCAATACCGCTAACCGCTATGGTTCAGGAAGAAAAAAAACGGTACTCCGAAGATGACCTTCGCGAGTTTCAGGAACTGATCAGCCAAAAACTCAATGCTACCCGTGGCGAGTTAAACTACATTAAAGAGACGCTCAGCAAGCGCAACGACAGTGGCACCGACAATACGTCAGGCAACTCGAAAGCTCTCGAAGACGGAGCCGACACCAGCGAGCGGGAAAACCTGAATCAGTTGGCCGCCCGGCTGCAAAAGTTCACTCAACAGTTGGACGCAGCTATGGTACGGATCAAAAACGGAACCTACGGCGTTTGCAAGGACACTGGCAAACTGATTCCGAAAGAACGACTTCGGGCCGTGCCGCACACGCAGCAAACAATCGAAGCAAAATTGCGACAATCGAATTAGGCAGATAGCCTTTTTCACTGTGAAGGAAGGCCACTGCGCACGTCATCTGACGCGCGCAGTGGCCTTCCTTGTGTGAGTGGATGAGCGTCTTTTCCCAAATCGCCCGGCAATCGTCATTCGGTGCATCGTCGGCGTCGATCCTGATACAACAGTTGCCAAACGATTGGTGGCTCTGCCAATCACCCGTCGTATGATGTTTTCCTCACCACAACTGCCCATTTGTGCCCATGACACCCACAGAGGGTACTCCACACTACGTTTTTTGAACAAATCGGACGCTATTTTGTAGATACCGCAGGGTAGCAAAATTAGATGCTCACGACTATGCTGGAACGTTTGGAAGAAATCCGGGAAAATATATTCCGTTATCTGGAGGCACGGATTGAGCTTTTCACGCTCGAAACGCGGGGAAAGCTGGAAGAAGGGGCTGTGGTTGGTGTTCATGGCATTGTGCTCGCGCTACTGGGCACCATGACAACCATTTTTGTTTTCAGTTTATTGGCCGCCTATCTGAATGAGGTCACGGAGAGCCGGTACATGGGGTTTCTGATCGTTGCCGGGTTCTTTCTGCTGCTGACGATAATCTGGATGGCGGGAAAAGATTTCTTCAAATCCAAAATTCGGGTTCTTGCCTATAGTACGATCAAGAAGGGTCAGGAGAAAAAAGTGGAGGAAAAGTCAGATGCGGTTCAGGAGTTGATGGCCCAGACCCGCACGTCAATCGATCAGAAGGGCGACTATCCGCAACAGAAACCACCATCATCCCGAACGTATTGACGCACAGAGTAACAGCCGAATTTTCGTTTTTTAACTGACCCGATCACTTAGCCATTCGTATGGAAGACTCAAAAGTACCTTTCGCCGACACAACTGCCCGACGGGCACAGTTGAT
Source organism: Spirosoma sp. (assembly GCA_043737755.1). Lineage (GTDB taxonomy): Bacteria > Bacteroidota > Bacteroidia > Cytophagales > Spirosomataceae > Spirosoma. The sequence continues at coordinate 1,247 of JAYTAC010000861.1, read as the reverse complement.
GGCCGCCACCGAGCGGTTCAAGACATCAATAACGGATAGTGTAGACTCCATAAAAGGCGATGCCAACGAGATTGGCAAAACCGCCGGAATAGTAGCAGGTGCTGCTTTAGCCGTATATTTGGTGGTCAACGCTATTCTGCCCAAATCCGATGAGTATCGATACGCCGAAAAATACGGTGAACCCGACAATCGTGATTTTGTGGGCGAATACGACGACGAAGATGAGGATGCCCCTGCGCAACCCTCTACCCGTCAGACTATTAAGAAACAGGCAAAAGAAACGCAGAAGTCCGCAGCCAAGAGTGGGTTGATTGGTGGTCTGGTAACGTCGATTCTGACCAACATCGCCCGCGAACAGCTATCCGGATTTTTGAGCCGCATCCGTCAGAACAATGCCATCAACCCAACCGCCGAACCTGATCCAACAAAATACCACGAAAAGGCTCCAACACAGTCTGTTAAATACCCTGCGCAGCCGTAAAGAAACCGGCCGGAAATCGCTTGCCGTCTTGCTCGACCCCGATAAGGTCGAGCAAGACGCGTTTACTGCCTTGCTGTCGCGGACGCGCAGCCATCCCGTCGATTTTTTCTTGGTAGGCGGCAGTTTGGTCGTCAACTACGCGCACCGGGAGGTGATTGCCACCATCAGACAGCATACCACCACGCCCGTTATTCTGTTTCCCGGCAACCCGCTTCACATCGAGCCTTCGGCCGATGCGATCCTGTTTTTGTCGCTCATTTCGGGGCGAAATCCTGAGTTTCTGATCGGGCAGCACGTTATTGCCGCTCCACTGCTAAAAAAAAGCGGGCTGGAAATTTTACCCACCGGATACATGCTCGTCGACAGCGGTTCGCAGACAACCGTCTCCTACGTCAGTGGAACAGTGCCCCTGCCCCATGACAAACCCGACGTGGCGGCCTGCACAGCGATGGCGGGCGAAATGCTTGGCTTACAGTTGATGTATTTAGACGCCGGGAGCGGGGCACGACAGCCGGTATCCGCGGCCATTATTGCGGCTGTTCGGGCAGTAGTTGATACGCCCCTTGTGGTTGGGGGCGGCATCAATACGGGCGAAAAGGCGTATGAGGCACTCAAAGCCGGTGCCGACATGATTGTCGTGGGAAACGGAATCGAGCAGGACCCCGATCTGCTGCCGCAGTTGTCAGCCGTTGTAAATGAGTTTAACCAGTTAGCTATTCAGGCCCAACCATGAAACGCATTCTACACGCAATGCTGGTGGCCGTGA
>JAYTAC010000860.1:0-2340 GCA_043737755.1 Spirosoma sp. | reverse complement strand
ATCGGGCGATGCCAAAGCGTTTTTCAACCGGCTCAAAACCGACCTGTTCACCAACAAAACCTACAAAGGCGTCCCGTTCAACAGCCAATACACTTTTTTAGACCTGCTCAATGTAGCCGCACGCTGGGCAGAACTGGAAATGCGGAGTGAAAAATAACCTAACAACATAATTAAATGGAAAATCAAAGACGATATAATGAGCGTGATCAATCTTCGCGTAGCGATTTCCGGCAACCCGTAGAAAACTGGACATACAAAGGCGTGGAATATTCAGATACGTGGGTCAAGACGCGCATTGACGATAAGGCTGTCGACTTCGCCGAAGCGTTCGCAGTTGAGGAGTTGGTAGATAAAAAGAATGGTATATCCACCTCTCAATTCCGCAATATATATGGCGAAATCAAACGAATTCAGTTGAAAGGTTTTTCCAACGAGAAGACGGCATTCCACTTGCTGAAACCTAAAATAGCGTATGCCGTAAAGCGGCAAGAGACAAAGGGAGCCAAAAAGTTTAAAGAATTGATAAACAAGATGCACAAAGCCGTTGGAGCCGAGACGGAGGGAGCAGAAGACAGGTACAAGAATTTCTGCGATTTCATCGAGGCATTACTCGCTTTTCATAAAGCCAACGGGGGAAAAAACTAAATCTTAAAACGAAACTTCAAATGGAAGCAAATAGAGTGAGAAGCTGTCTGAAAATGATTATCCGAGCCTTCTGAGCATCATTGGCAACATCGACGCATAGAGAGACGCTTCGCTGTTACGGGTCAGTTTCTCGTAGTCTTTCGACAAGCGACGGTTGAAACTCAGCCAGGCAAAACTTCGCTCTACAACCCAACGACGGGGCAACACGACAAACCCTTTCGTATCATCGGTTCGTTTGACAACTTGCCACAACCAACCCGTCAGGTGAGCTACCCAATCATACAAATCGTCGCCTTGATAGCCCGCATCAACCCAAACCAATTCGATGCGACCACACAGTTTTTTGAGTCGGCTGCTGGCCCAAATCTTCGTCAACAATGCTTGAGCCCCAGCTTTCTCGGTGATATTAGCAGCCACCACATGAACGGCCAACAACAAGCCCAAGGTGTCCACCAGGATGAAGCGTTTGCGGCCTTTGATGAGTTTGCCGCCATCAAAGCCACGGGCTTGACCGCCGATTTGGGTTGTCTTAACCGTCTGTGAGTCAATGGATGATGCCGTAGGCCGCTTCTTTCGACCGGCTTTTTTGCGGACTTGCTTGACGAGTCGGACATGGATTTTCTCCCACGTTCCCTCTTTACTCCAGGTGTTGTGATAGTGAAACACACTTTTGTGTTTTGGGTAATCGTTGGGTAGCATCGACCAGCTACAGCCGGTTCGCATGACGTACAAGATGGCATTGACTACCTGGCGCAAGTCCAGTGGAGGTCGTCCGGGGCCGTGCGGCTTTTTTTTGGGTGCTGGCAAGAGTTTTCGCAGGTGTTTCCACTGTTTTTGGTTTAACTCGTGGGGGTACTTTTTTTTAGGTTCGTGCGTAGTTTTGTGCGTTGGCATCGGTCGTCAATGGGCTTCGTTTTTGCACCACAAAGTTCATTGATTGTCAGATGCCAATTTTTGTGCCTACCTATTTTCAGATAGCTTCTGAGACAAGGTAAAATTATCATTAAGGGTGAAATCGAAGCCTTGACCGGCCTGATGATTGGTGGTACGAATACATCCATGCAAATCGGTGGACTGGATAAGTCTATAGTGCGAAATCCAGTAACTAAGCGGCCCTACATTCCTGGAAGCTCACTCAAAGGCAAAATACGTAGTTTGGTTGATCTACGTGACGGAACCATTCAGGAGGAAGAAGTCAAGGACAAAGACGGTCGGGTTGTGCGGAAACGTTACAAAACAACCCAAGATCACAGAACAGTATCAGGCCGATTATTTGGCACCGCACGAGACGGAAAAGACGATAATCAACGCCCATCGAGGATCATTTTTCGGGACTCTGAGTTGACAGAGTTTAACCACAATGACATCCGAATTCAACCAGACGATCTGAAGGACACCGACTCGTTGTACACCGAGTTCAAGGCCGAAAACTTTATTGATCGTATCACATCGGAGGCAACCCCGCGCACATTTGAACGAGTACCACGTGGTGGAATCTTTGCCATGGAAATCATTCTTAATTACCATTTCGAAGAAGAACGTCAAGATTTAGCAGAGATATTTAAAGCCCTGCAACTACTCCAGGACGACTACCTTGGTGGCTCCGGTTCGCGCGGCAACGGGCAGGTGAAAATCAGAATTCAGTCGGTGACCGAACGGACAAGCGCGTTTTATCAGGGGAAAGCCGACGAAAAG
>JAYTAC010000859.1:0-2344 GCA_043737755.1 Spirosoma sp. | reverse complement strand
TGAAAACCAACGACGGCGGTCGACCGACGCTGACCATCTCAGCCGAAGACCTGGACTACGCCAACGAAGCCAACGAGAAGCTCATGTGCGATTATGACGGCGAACCGATGGACATTGGTTTCAACGCCAAGCTGATGGCTGAGGTGCTGAGCAACCTGAGTGCCAAGATGATCACGCTCGAAATGTCGGCCCCCAACCGCGCTGGTTTGCTGATCCCGGCCGATAAAGAAGAGAACGAAGACATTCTGATGCTGGTGATGCCGGTGATGCTGAATACGTATGCCTGAGCTGGTTTCCGGTTTTTACCGGGCCGCCGATGCGGTTTGTGGTTTTTGCATTTGGAGTTCGACTTACCAATCGACCACGAATGCAGAAACCACAAATTTTTTTGTCCTCTCCGCATGACTCAAAATTCTCCCCCTACTCCGTCAGGCTCGGCTAAACGTGGCCCGGCTCTTGTCTTCATTTTTATCACGCTCCTGCTCGACGTCATTGGGCTGGGCATCATTATTCCGGTTGTTCCCAAGCTGATTGAGCAACTGATCGACGGTAATCTGAGCGAAGCGGCCAGTTACGGTGGCTGGCTGACAGCGTCCTATGCCGTGATGCAGTTCGTCTTTTCACCGGTTCTGGGTGGGTTGAGCGATCAGTTTGGCCGTCGGCCAGTGCTGCTGTTCTCGCTGTTCGGGTTTGGGCTTGACTACGTCCTGACGGGATTTGCGCCGACCATTGAGTGGCTGTTTTTGGGGCGTATTCTGGCGGGAGTTACCGGAGCCAGTTTCACCACGGCCAACGCTTACATCGCCGACATCAGCACCCCCGAAAAACGGGCGCAGAATTTTGGGCTGGTGGGTGCGGCTTTCGGTATCGGCTTCATTCTCGGTCCGGCAATGGGCGGGTATTTGGGCCAGTACGGGCCACGGGTGCCGTTCTTTGTGGCGGCTGGTCTGTCGATGGTCAATTTTCTCTACGGCTTCTTTATTCTTCCCGAATCGCTCGCTCCCGAAAACCGCCGAACGTTCGACTGGCGACGGGCCAACCCGGTCGGGTCGCTGCTGAACCTCGGCCGGTATCCGGTCATTCTTGGACTGGTGGCGTCGTTGGTGCTAATCTACGTGGCCGGGTTCGCCGTGCAGGGGACGTGGACGTTCTACACGATGGAGAAATTTGGGTGGGACGAAGCAACGGTCGGCTGGTCGCTGGCAACCATCGGATTGGCGTTTGCCATTGTGCAGGGTGGGTTGAGCCGGATTATCATCCCCAAATTAGGGGCGCAGCGGTCGGTTTACGTGGGTTTGCTGTTCAGTGCGCTCGGCTTTGCGCTGTTCGCTTTTGCCACTCAGGGCTGGATGATGTTTGCGTTTATGGGCATCTACGCACTGGGCGGCATCGCGGGGCCGTCAGTGCAGAGCATCATTTCGGGGCAGGTGCCCGCCAACGAGCAGGGCGAGGTGCAGGGCGCACTCACGAGCCTGACGAGCACCACGTCGATCTTTGGCCCGGTAATTATGGCGAGTCTGTTTTCGTATTTCACGGCAACGACCGCGCCCGTTTATTTCCCCGGTGCGCCCTACTTACTGGGATCTGTCCTGACTGTCGTCAGCGCGTTTCTGGCTTGGCGCGGCTTCCGTAATGCACGGATTAAAACTGCCTGACAAGGACGCCTGCGGTAACTAACCCGAACCTTCGCCCGTCAGTACTGTTGTTGGTGAAACGAGTTAGATAACCTACACAACCATCGAGTAATGAAGAAATATGGATTTATGCTATTGGCGTCGGTGCTGATGGCCGGAAGTTGCAAACAGGATGATAAGGATCAAACGCCACCTATCACTCTGGATCAATATATAGCTGCGAATAAAATTTCTGCTACGGCCGACAACCGGGGGTTCTACTACACGATTCAGGCCCCCGGAACCGGGGTGAAGCCGACGGTAAGCTCAAACGTGACGGTTAATTACACGGGCAAGCTGACGAATGGAAACACGTTCGATAGTGGCAAGGGCGTTAGCTTCGGCCTGAATCAACTCATTACTGGCTGGCAATACGGCATTCCCCTGATTGCGCCCGGTGGCAGCATCACGCTCTATCTGCCGCCCAGCTTAGCGTATGGTTCGCGGGCAACGGGCGATATTCCGGCCAATTCAGTCCTGATTTTCACGATTGATTTAGTCCGGGTCAACTAATCCGGTCACATGGGAAAAACGACGTTGAATTTCAGCGTCATGGCATCCTGGGTTTTCAATCCCAGGAACGATGGGCGTTCGACACTGTGAGCCGTCAGGCTGACGGGAAACTCCCCCACAAGCGTCATCTTCCCGTCTCCATCCTTGCGGGTGGCCTG
>JAYTAC010000858.1:0-5834 GCA_043737755.1 Spirosoma sp. | reverse complement strand
TTGGCAAGGGAGCTTTCTCATATCCGACGTTTTTTATCAACAAAGTGTGCCCCGACCTGCCCGTTGGAATGCATCCCGTCGCAACAAAATTGGTTCGCGGGCATCACCTGCAGGTCAGCGAGGCCGAGCAGTTGGGCGATTATCTATTTGGCGAATACGCGCCTGAAAACACGGACTGCGAAACGTTTCGGGGCTTGGCGGCCAGTATCATGCGCGTCCGGCACGAAACCAACGACGAATACCACGGGCTGATGCGGGCTGCCGAACGCACCTACTCGCCGGGTTTCGGGCCGATGACCTGCGCCGACCGGCCGCTCATTCAGTTGGCCGAACCCTTCGACGGCGTCGAGAACAGCTACCTCATCACGCCCTTGCTGGCGCAGTTTTTTCAGAAGCGGGGTTACGGGGCCGTGTCGATGGTGGGGCGGTCGGGCGGGCCGAAATTTACGCTCAACGTTCTTGATTTATACATGCACATGGGGTGTCAGTTTCTGCAAAGCAACCACGAACTCGACGTGCCGCTCGAACCGTATGGCTGGGTGCTGGACCAGAAAGCTCTGTCGCCCGCGCTCAACCGCTGGGTCGACCGGCGCCGAACGATCATCAAACGGCCCTTTTTGGCAACGCTCGAAAAAGTGCTGAACCCGTGCCACGCCCGAATTTTGGTCACGTCGGTATTTCACATCACCTATCAGATGAAGATGGCCGAACTGGCGATGTTGGCCGGATTCGACGGGGTAATTGTGCTGAAACGGGGGCAGGAGGGAAGCCTTGCGCCGTCGACCAGCCGGGCGTGTGGGGTTTTGTGCGCCGTCCGAACCCCAAAAGGGCACCTGTCCTTCCAGCAGTTTGAGGGCGACACGCCTGCTTTTGCGCCGTTCCGAACCGAGACTGAAACCCAGCACAACCAGCCGCAGGCCCTCGACAACGCCCGGCTCGTTCGCCAGTTCCTGACCGACGGCCAAACGCCCGACGCTGACTTCGACAACCGGGTCCGTTTCGCCCACGCACTCTACGGCCGGGGCTTAGACTGGATCGAAGGGCAGTTGCGGTAGGGTTCGGCTTATTTTATTATGGACGTATGTGGCGCATCATCCTCGCAAACGTTTTCTGCATAATCGCTGCGCCATCAGGACCATGAATAAAGCCGTGCCCTCCGCTGTCGAGTGTGTCGAACATCCAGCCCGTTGCTTTAGATCGCTGCGCTTCGTACAGCGCGTGAACCTTCTCGTATGAATACACCGAATCATCTTTCGCGCTGACCGAATACAGCGGAGCCGCCGGGGATATCCGTCCATAATCAATCGTTCCTGCGGGTAGTTCGGTGCCGGGTGCAAAGGCATAAAAACTGGCAAACTGGTTGGCGTGTTGGGTAGCGTACCAGAACGCAGCCGTGGCCCCGTTCGACATACCACCGAGATAAATGCGCCGTTGGTCGACGTTGTATCTCTTCGTCACGTCGTCAATCATGGTCAATACGCTCGTGAGCGCGGCTTTTTGGTTTACCCAGCCGAACGTACTTCGGCCAAACGGGTACAGGATGATTGCGTCCGGGGCGGCTTTGAACACCGGTTCTTCGGTAACGCCGGGGTCGCTGTCCCGAAACGCATCGATACTGACAATGCCCCCGTGCAGGTAAACGAGCAACGGGTACTGTCGGGTTGGGTCGTAGTCGTTGGGCACTCGAACTAAGTAGGGCACATCAAGCGTGTCGACCCGGTTGACATAGCGGGCAAATCCACTCGATGCCGGTGAATAGCGGCCATTTCTTACCAGCAGTACCGCGTTTCGACGGGTCATTTGCGTCCACTCGGTTTGGCGTTGGCGGGTTTTTACTTCTCGCCGGACGTCATTGTCGCGCATAGTTTGCGCCCACTCCGGCCAGTCGGGGTGGTTTCGCAACGTAGCAAAACCGGCGTCGTTGATAATCTGTTCGGTTTCGCCAGGTTTCTGACCCAATCCTTTGGTAACGCTCCGGCGAAGCCAGCGCATAGCTACGTCAGGCTGGTTGCAGTTAGCAGCGGCAATCGCGCCAAACGCCAAATCGTAGGGACCAATTCTTGCGCTGTCAACAAACGCCCGCTCAAAATGGGCCAATGCCTGACAGTATTGCTTCTGCCCAAGCGCGGCCCCGGCCTGATTCAGTAGGTCGTCGTATGATTGGGCAAAAACCGATTGGACACTGATTACCCAAAGAGCAATGTACACGCAGCGTTTCATGGTGTTTTATCATTTAGTTGATCGAAATATAAAGTTGGTATAGTGCAATGCAAGGTACTTTGTTATGATTGGATAAATTTTAGGTTGGATGGCGACAAACCGATATTTTTGTAACTGAGGTACATGCTACTTATGACAGACGTAATCATTATTGGCGGGGGCATTGTTGGACTGGCTACCGCACTGCAACTCAAACAGCAGCGGCCCGGCTTGTCGGTTGTGCTTATCGAGAAAGAACCCGCCGTGGCCCGCCATCAAACCGGCCATAATTCCGGGGTCATCCACTCCGGGCTTTACTACAAACCCGGCAGCCTGAAAGCCATTAACTGTATCCGGGGCTACCGGATGCTGCTCGACTTCTGCGATGCCGAAGGTATCCCTTACGACCTATGCGGTAAAATTGTGGTGGCCACGAAGCCGGAAGAGGTTTCGCAGTTGGATATGCTGCTCACGCGCGGGCAGCAGAACGGGCTGGGTGGTTTGCGGATGATGACGCTGGCCGAACTGCGCGAGATCGAGCCGCACGTAAACGGGGTTGCCGGGATGTTCGTGCCACAAACGGGAATTATCGACTACAAGCAGGTATCCGAGAAATACGCTCAGAAATTTGAGTTGCTGGGGGGCGAAATTCGCTTGGGCGAGCGTGTCGAGCAGGTGACGGCGGGCCGTAGTTTGAGCATCGTCGTGACCGATAAAAATCGCTACGAAACCAAACTCGTCGTTAACTGCGCCGGGTTGTATTCCGATAAAATTGCCCAACTGACCCAGCGGGAGGCTGTCGATGTGCGCATTGTGCCGTTCCGGGGTGAGTATTTCAGGATTCGCCCGGAGAAACAGTACTTGGTCAAAAACCTGATTTACCCGGTCCCCGACCCGAATTTTCCGTTTCTCGGCGTTCACTTCACCCGCATGATTCACGGGGGCGTGGAAGCGGGTCCGAACGCGGTGCTGGCATTCCGGCGCGAAGGGTACGCGAAATCCGACATCGATTTGAAGGAACTGTATGAGACACTGTCGTGGCCGGGGTTTCAGAAGGTGGCGGTCAAATACTGGCAAACGGGTTTGGGTGAGATGTACCGCTCGTTCTCTAAATCGGCGTTTACGAAAGCGTTGCAGGAACTGATTCCGGCGGTGCAGGAGAGCGACCTCGAAGCCGGGGGCGCGGGCGTTCGGGCGCAGGCCTGCGACCGGACCGGTGGTTTGCTGGACGATTTCGCCATTCTGGAAACCGACAAGGCTATCAACGTCGTGAATGCCCCCTCACCGGCCGCCACATCGTCGTTGGCCATCGGGCAAACGGTATCAGAAAAGGTGCTGGCGCGATTTTAACAATATTAAACGCAGAGCAAGAGGAGTTAGACGCAGAGAGCACAGAGGAAAGTTACTCTTCTACCTCTGCGTTTAACTCCTCTTGCTCTGCGTTTAAAAAACAACTTTATCATGAAAGTTCGCCCATCCGCGCTTATCTGGCGTCAGCACGAAAACCAGACCGAAGTCCTGCTGATGCGGTATCAGTATGGCGGGCAGGATGTGTTTGCGCTACCCGGCGGCAACGGCGACCGGGGCGAAACGATGCCCGAAACGATTGTGCGTGAACTGCGCGAAGAATTGGGCATCACGGTTGATGTTGGCGAGATGATCCTGGCGGGTGAGATGTTGCTGTCTGAGCGCAGCGACGATGTGCTGCACGTTGTCTTCGCGGCCCGTAACCTCAACGGAACACCAATGCTGAACCCTACTGAAACCACCGCGCTCGAATTAGTTTGGGTGCCCGTCGTGGGGCTGGACCAGCTAAACCTGTACCCGAACATTGGCGCGAAAATCCAGCCGTGGTTCAGCAGTGCTACGTACTTGGGCTACGTTGGGCGGATTGAGCAACACTATTTTGGGTGAGCAAACTCCCCGCCATCATCCCCACCGTACTGGCCAATAATCCCCACATCATGGGCGGGTACTCGGTGTCGAGCCACAGGCACAGCAGCCACGTTACCAAGCCTAAGCTCATCGACCACAGACAGCCCGTCAGGTTGGCGCGTTTCCAGTAAATACCGGCCGTAAGCGGTACGAACAGCGACACCAAACTAAACGCCGACGATTCGCCGACGAGGTCGAAAATGTTGGTGTTGCGGCCGATGCTCATCCAGACCGAGCAGAGGGTGATAACGACTACGGCCCACCGGATGGTTTTGAGTAATGCCCGGTCGCTGATGTCGGGCCGGGAAAACTTCATGATGTTCTGACCGAAAACAGCCGCCGGAGCCAGAATTGCCCCGCCCGATACGCTTAGAATTGCTGAGGTAACGGCTCCGAAAAACAGCACCTGTAGTGGTAAACTCCCGTATTGCATGACCATGTTGGGAATGATAAGCTGGTTGTCTTTGCCCAGATTGGGATGCAGAATGCGGGCACTGAGCGCAATGAACAGCGGCAGCATGGCCACGGTCAGGTACATTCCCGACGCTACATACGACGCCCGTACGGACGTATTTTCGGTTTTGGCAGCCATCACGCGCTGGAATATGTCCTGCTGCGGAATAGACCCCAGCCCGATGGTCATCCAGGCCGAGAGGTACACAATCCAATCTTTAAACGTAGCCTGCGGCAGAAAACGAAAAAATCCTGCTGGCGTCTGCCGGTAAACAGGCTCCCAGCCGCCAACCTCTTTCCACAGTATCACGGCGATCACGACTAATGCCAGAATGATGATGAGGTTGTGGAAAAAGTCGGTGATGGAAATGGACCACATGCCGCCCAGCAGTGTGTAAACCATCACAACGCCGGCACTGAACAAAATGCAGTACTCACGGGAGATGCCCGTCACTACGTTCAGCACAATACCGATGGCGATGAACTGGGCCGCAATCCAGCCGAAATACGACGGAATCGTCAGCACCGCCGACAGTAACTCCGCCGACCGGCCAAACCGGATTCGGAAGTAATCGCAGAATGTGGTGATGCGAAGCCGGTAGAGTGGTCGGGCGAAGAAAGCCCCCACCAGAAACAGGCACAACGCCGACCCAAACGGCTCCTCAATTACGGCCGGAATGCCGCCTTCCACGAACATGGCCGGGGCACCCATAATCGTTTCGGAACCAAACCAGGTCGCAAACGTGACGGATGCAGCCAGCACCAGCGGTAACCGGCGACCCGCCAGCACAAAATCCTGCGAGGTCGTTACGCGCTGGGCCGCCCATGCGCCCACGGCGATATTGGAAAGCAGGTAAAGAGCAATGAACGAGAGAAGCATAGGAGGGCTTAAACACGGAGCGGTCCGCCGTTGCGGGACGGAGAAAACCACGGAGGTCACGGAGAAAATAAGCTACTCTTCTCCGTGACCTCCGTGGTTTTCTCTGTGACTCCGTGTTTAATGGAAAATCACAACCGAACCGTCGCGGGTAAATACTTCGCTATCAACTCCTGGTAATAAGGTCTTAACTCGCTGACAACGGGAGGTTTGGGGCTTTTAGAATACAGATCGTAGGGGTTGAATGTTCGTACCCAACCGAACATCTCGCGGTCATGATCGTCCATCAGATGATCGTATGCCTCCTCGCGGTGCTGAGCGTAGAACGAATGATAACGCATCATATACAACGCTGGCTCGGGCAGGTAAT
>JAYTAC010000857.1:0-5846 GCA_043737755.1 Spirosoma sp. | reverse complement strand
GTCAACTGCCTGACCCGCTCATGGTAGTTGACAAGCTGCCGGTTTTTTTCGCCCCGGTTAAATTCCTGCACGGCTGCGTCATACTTTTCGAGGGCCACTAAGGCTTCGGCGGGCCGGGCGGTTTTTCGGAGCAGCCGGTACTGGGTCTGGTAATAGTTCTGCCGGTCGAGCATCGGCAGGGAGTCGACGGTGGTCAGGCGGTTCACCTCGGCCAATCGTCGGGCGGTGGCGGGCAGATCACCCGCTACCCAGTCGGTTTGGGCCAGCCCGATGAGGGGCTGGGCTAAGTAGTCGGGCGGATACAGCGTCCGGGTCAGGTCGTAGTAGCGGCCAAAATAATGCCGGGCCGAGTCAACGCGGTTCCGGGCCACGTAGTACTCCCCCGCGTTTTTGTACAGTTCAACCTCGTCGCGCCATACTTTCGGACCGGCCGCCAGCGTGATCCCCTTCGCCAAATACCCAAACGCCGTGGCCGTGTCGCGCCGGGCGGCTTCAAAACCGTACAGATTTACGTAGCCGCCGATAATTCGGCCCGTGTCGGCTGCGCTGAGGGCATTTTTCAGGGATTTAAGCTGGTAAGCAACCGCCAGGTCGTCGCGTTGCTGAAAGTGAAACAGAATGGCCAAGTTGTTCTGAATCATCGGCACCCGTGACGTGTCGCTGGTAAACGGCTGATTGTCGAGTGCCCGCAGGTAATACACAACGGCGGAGTCGTTCTCTTCCTGTAGCTGGTGGGTGATGGCCCGCGAGAAATTGACCAGCATCCGAAATCGCTTCCGGGCGGGGTCCTGCACCAATGCCAGTGCCGTGTCGCCCAATCGGCTGGCCCCGGCAAAATCACTCCGGTAGGCCGCCCGGTTGTACATCGCCTGGTTGTAGTAATTGAACAGGCCCTGCTCGAATCCACTCCGGCGCGACAGTTCCCCGGCCTGCCGAATCAGCGCGTAAGCACTGTCGGGGTTGGTGTTCTGGAGGTCGTAGGCCTGTTTAAATAACTGAAACACCCGAGCCGAGTCCCGCGCCAAAACGCCCGACTCGTGCGTAGCCAACCCATTCCGGTCCCGGCACGAGATTAGTAAACTCATCCAGCCAGTCAACAGCAATAGGTAGATCGTGCAGCGCATGGGCCGGAGATGAGGTAAGGCTTATTTCGTAAAAGTAGGCGTTCATCGACTGGTTCAGTCACAGCGGTCCGGTATATACTACAAAAGTAGTAGCCGCTCAATAATCCGGGCGAATCGCTGATAGTCAATATACTACTTTGGTAGTATGGTGACTGAGCGGGACGCGGTTGACCTTTGTCCCGGACAAAACAAACCATTCCATGAAAAAAACAGCCGCTCTGTTCGCGTGGGTACTCCTGATGAGTGCGCCCTTATTTGCCCAGGATAACAAGGAAAAACTCGTCGACAAAATCGAGGAAAGTAACGTCTGGATGACGGGCTACATGGTCGAAAAGCTGTTTACCATCAACCTCTCGCCGACGATGTGGGAGAGTGTACTGGCTGCCCCCAGCCAGCCGCGCGGCCGGGACAGTTTCAAGCGGATGGCGCAGTCGCTGGTCGATTTCTCGGACAAAGCGGGCTACACTACCCTCGAAGGCAAGTGCGGCTACGGCGTTCAGAGCGACAAAGCCAAAGAATGGCGACCCACCTGCAAAGAGCAGATCGACGGATTGGCCAGCAAACTCAGTTTCAAGTACGAGGCCCCGGACGTTGCTAAAAATCCCGTCTCGTTCAACCTTGCCATGGGCTATATGACGACCATCGCCGATTTTTTCGGTTCGCGCAGTAAGTACATCAGCGACGGGTGGCGTCCGAAGGGGGAAAAACTCAACATTGTTCTCAGCCCGTCCGACAAAGCTACCGGCGTGAAAGTAGCGTGGAGCACCGACGGCCAAACAGTTACCGTCAGCGGTCCGGCCAGCAAAGAAGTACCGGGCTGGAACGACGCCATCCTTAATGGCTTGGCCAAAGGGGAAAAAATGGGGGCAACAGCTAAAAACTGATGGTGTTTATGTCCATCAATTAAATGCAGTCCAATTAATCAGTTAACCAAACCAATTACGAGTATGAAAAAGATAGTCTATGTGTTCGCGCTGGTAGCGTTCTTCGCCTGCGATAAGCCCGCTGACCAAGTCGCCCTCAGCCCGACAGAAATGAAGAACACCAGCTACAACGAGAATGTGGCCCTGTTCGATTCCCGGATTAAAGCCGTTGATTCGCAGCATTACATCAAAGAGTTAGTCTTTGCCGACTTCTCAGGAAAACGCATTCTGGGTGACTTAGTGAATTTCGAGGGTATGGCCTTTGTCGACAATGGTCAGCGATTTGACGCAAAGGCGGGGGATGGGGTCTTTACTGCCGTCGAAAAAACGCCCTACAACGATCTGGTGAAAGCAGGCTCGTTAAGCGGGCAAGAACCGAAGTCACTGCTCAAAGCTCCTATCGTAGGTCCTACCTTTAAGCGGTCAGCCGAGTTGGCAGCGTACAGGACCAGCCATCCCACAAGTTACGCAGCGTTCGGTTCAAGTGCCAGAGCGAGAACACACGTAATTATATGTAGGGCTTATTGGACGATTAATACCTGTTATGCTTCCCAATGGGGCTTGTGTGATGGAGCCTGCTGTCTTACCATTGAGTGCGAAACTAATTGATTGTCATTTCGAATAGTGAGTGCTAAGAAGCTGTTTGACCGCCCTGGTAGTCTGGTTGAACAGCTTTTTTGTCTAACCTTTAAATCCTGATGAAACACAACGCTATTTGTATGGGCCTTTGCCTGCTAATGGCTGCCTGCGGCAACGATACCAGCACGAATAGTAACGCCACAAAAGAATGGCAGGCTCCGGCATCAGCTACTTCCCAGGCCGAGAGCGAAAAAGACGTGCTGCACCAGATGCCCGACAGCGATCAGATTGAGGAAGCCTACGAGGCCATTCTGGAAAAGGCGGATGCTGATGACCCCGAGCTGATGGAGGTGCAGGTCAGCTTCAGCAAGAGCATTGCGGGACCCGAACGGGACGACAGCAACCTGTCGGTTAAGTTAGTATCGCTCCGGAACAAGAACAAAATCGTGTTCTACCGGTATGATTTCCCCGAGAAACGCGTCCGGGAACCCGTGGACGTAACGCTGACGACGGGCATCGGCAGTACGGAAAAATTCATCGACACCTACGATGGCTTTAAAGCATCGCTCTTCAAAAAATCGGATATTCTCGATTTCGACAAGGCTGATGATGCGTACCGGGAAGCCATCACCAAATCGGAGTATGAACCGAAGGATTGCTACATAAACGGTCTCCAGTTTATGTATTTCCCCAACGGCCTGCGGGGCAGCGTTTCCGTACAGAGCACGCGCAGTTCCTCGGCCAGCAAGAGCTTCTCAATCGACAGGGAAGGTAACATGACTGCTTATTAACCCCACCTTGTTATGCGACACATACTGGTTATCAGCTTCGTAGCCGCGTTTCTATCCACACCAATTTATGCACAGTCGGGTCATCGTCCTGTCGAAGCCCGTCCGGAAATCGGCAAATATTGCAAAGTGTACCGGGCGGGCGAGGGGCTGAAAGTGCTGCTGCTGCGGGTTGGCCCCGAAAGCAAAAACGAGTCCATCGTCGCTCTTGACGGGTTCGATCACCCGTGGGACGGTAAATTTTTCAGGGCTGGCGTCGTCAAAGCCGATGGTCGGCAGGAGTTCACGATTCAGAACAACGGGCGACCTTTTGTGATTTTAGTGTTCCGGGAACGCTACGGGCAATCCACGCTTTTCGTTCCTAAATACGGCACCGAAGAAACTGAACGACCGCTGGTGTATTCGGAAGACCTCTCGGCAGGCTGCAAACCCGATATTCTGCTGTCGCAGTACCTGAATCAGCAGGCGGGCAGGAAGTAGGCAGCATGAGCATCCGTCGCTACGTGAAGTATCTGGACTGGTTGCTGCTGGCATTGGTGATGGTTATACTCCTGGTGCTGAATGACCGGGCCGAGCAGCAGTTCGACATGGTCACGAAATACAACCCACTTTGGGTGTTTCAGGTGAATTTTTTCGGCCCATTGGTCACGACGGTATATTTCATCTGGAAGTACCGGCTGATTGATGATGGAAAAGGGAATAAATTTCTTTTCTGCGTAGTCGTTACATTTTTCATGGTGTCGATTGTATGGCTGAGTGACGCGTTGCCCCGGTTCGTGTTGCTGGTAACGGTGCCTGCTGCTGCTTCATCGGCACTGCTTCAGGATCTGGATGTGGAGTACGTGAATCGGCACTACGCCAAAACGACCTACATCGGGAGCAACATCGGGATTCGCTACGGCGGTGACGTGCTCCGGTTTAGGTCGTCGCGCACCAATTATTTTCTGTTGGCCGATGAGCGGTGTATCCGGGCTGAAATTGGGCAGGCGGCTCCCGGCTTTTACTACATCCGCAACCTACAGTGCCGACCGGGTGAACGTGAGCAGGCTCAGTCCGATTATTGGGCCTTCTTCTGGCAGAGTGGTGAAGGGATTTTTCTGGTTGGTTGCCTGAGCATTGCGCTGGTTTGTTGGCTGTCGAGTCTGTTGGTGGAATGGCGGAAGAAAATTTATCAATAGTCAGCCGGGCAACTATTTTAGAATTAAAATACTGATAATCAGAACGTTTTATGACAGAAATCGGCGAACAGGGGGAGCGTTTCAATTTTTCGTCGGCCAGCCGGGCTGCCCATTTCCGGCCCGACATCGACCGGATCAGGCGGTATGATCCCTACCGGCAAAAGTACGTCCGCCTGACCCGGATTGTGCAGGGCATCGGGCTGTTGACGGCCGGTCTCTCCCTGCGGCTCTGGACGACCGATCATGGCATTTGGGCGGGTGTAATCGGCGTATTGGCGTTGCTGCTGTTGCTGGGCGGCTACATGCTTGGGCGAGGAGCGAGCGCTGCCGTATACTCGGGCGGGTTGTTGATCCCGGCGCACATAACGTCGCTGGAGCCACTTCAATTGGTGGCGTTGGCTAACATGAGCAGCGACGATGAGGATACCGATGAAACGTATGGCATTCGGCAGGTGACGCTGAAGGAGTTGCCGGTGCATTCACTGCGGATTGGCGAACGCGTACCCTGCGCGGCCAGCTTCGGTGGTAATCACAACGGAGCCTGGGGCTATTTTGAGCCGCGCCCGCTGGTGTGGGCTACCGACGATCCAGTACTTATCACGGTCTCTATTGCCGTAATTCCTGAAGAGGAGTGGACCCGGTTATACCAATTGACGCGTCAGCTTGCCGACATTCAGGACGATCAGGTAGCCTTTTACGACGCTGCCCTGACCTTTATTGACGCGAAATAAACGGGCTGATCATTCACCGCCGATATAATTTCGTGTATGTCGGCACGGACGTAAACATGATTTTTAACCGGCGACCGATCTTTTTGTGCCAGATGCGGAAGACCGAACGAATCGAGACGCTCATCTGGGAGACCAATCACATTGTCGACCAACAGGTGCAACGCCTTACACAATGAATGACCGAAAAGCCGGTAGATCGCTCCCGATAATGACCCTGCTTGTCCTTTCTGGAGCGCATCGAGGTGTCCGCTCATGTAGGAGCCGATCCGAAAAGCTGGTGGTGTCAAATCATAGATTCCATTCCCATCAGATGGCCATTGTTCGGTAGACCACTTAATAACTTGTCAGAAAGTAAATGACTGATAATCAATAGGTGACTACGGATTCGCTTTGCTTCGCAGGTAACAATCACGTAAAAGGGTCGTTTGCTAAGTAGGTTATCGATTCAGTCGGGCAAGCTACGTAACGTTTGTCTGGTTTTATTACTACTATTTCTCACTTTAATGCTCAATATCATGAAAAA
>JAYTAC010000856.1:0-2359 GCA_043737755.1 Spirosoma sp. | reverse complement strand
TGAGCGGTGACATCACTCAATTAACGCCCCGTGCGGGCATTCAGTTAGTTGAGCAATGGATTGGGACGCTTCAAGAAGGGGAGAACACCAAACCAATGGCCGACAAACTTACCGAGATACGGGACTTACTCGAAACGGGTAAAACCGAAGGCAAACCATTGACCAACGCATTGGGTGAGTTGGCCGACATGCTCTCCGAACTGAGTCCGCAAATGGGATCGGAAGGTGAAATGCCCTCGCTTTTGGACGGACTGGCTACTGCGCTTCGGCAGGTTGGCGGCACCTCAAAAGCAGGCTGACGGCGTGACGCCCAACCGGCAAATGATAACGATAAAATAATATCAAAAAATATAGAACAAATAGACTTGTTTGCGTCTTTTGAGGGAGTTTTTAAACCAGTTGTCATTCATGAATCCAGTCCATAACCCCGCCGTCCGGGATGTGACCATACCGGTAGCCGCAAACGCTTTTGGTGATCAGACCGACGTAATTAAGGTAATTGAAGAGCAGATACAGGTTGATAAGCAGGTCGTTGAAACGGGCCGCGTTGTGGTCAGCAAAGTTGTCCACGAAGAAGAACAGATTGTGACGACTCCCCTGACGCACGAAGAAATCAGTATGGAGCGGGTGCCCATGAATCAGTACGTCGAAATGCTCCCGGCCATCCGGTATGAGGGAGACCTGACCATTATTCCGGTGGTGAAAGAAGTGGTGGTGACCGAAAAGCGGCTGATGCTGGTCGAAGAAATTCGCATAACCAAACGGCGCATTACCACCGACGACATCCAGCGCGTCATGCTCCGGCGGGAGGAAGTGACCGTGCAGCGGGTCGATAATGAAGATGGACGCTCGGTTTGATCATCAGGCCTTCGTTATAAATCAATTCAACTCATTTTTTCAACATTCAAACGAACAACAGTATGGCACTCACAGTAGTCGGCGTGTTTGACAACGCCACCGAAGCACAGGAAGCAGTAGAGGCATTGGTAAGCGACGGTTTTTCGCGCAGTAGCATCGACATGTCGGCGACCAAGTCGGATACCTATTCCGATGACAACAACATGTCTGGCCGCGGCAATGTCGCTCCTGACCGCAACCGCAACACCAGTGGCACAATGGCTGAGGAAGTTGTTGACGATACGAAAGATGTGGGCAGTGGCATTGGTAATTTCTTTAGTTCGCTGTTTGGCGGTGGCGACGATGCTGACCGGTACTCACGGGTTGGCGACCGCAGTTCAATCGTGACCGTTCACGCACAATCGGAAGACGAAGCCGAACGGGCCGCCGATATCCTCGACGACAACGGAGCCGTCGACGTAAACGAGCGTGACGCACAGCACGGCGGCACGGGCATGACGGATACCAACGCAGCCGGGACGGGTATGGCTGCGCCGGTAGCCATGACGGGCATGGGCATGGTAGGCAACACAATGAACACAACGGACCGTATGGAAAACACGGATCGTATGAACACGACGGACCGCATGGCAAACACGGGCGACACCATCAAAGTGGTTGAAGAAAACCTTCAGATTGACAAGCGCGAAGTAGAAACCGGTGGTGTGCACGTGCGGAGCCGCATTGTGGAGCGGCCGGTGGAAGAAAGCCTGCGCCTGCGCGAGGAGCGCGTTACGGTGCAGCGCAACCCCGTGAACCGCCCCGCCACGGACGCCGACCTGAACGCGTTTCAGGAAGGGCAGATTGAAATGCGCGAAACCGCCGAACGCGCCATGGTGTCTAAAACGGCCAACGTCGTGGAAGAAATCTCGATAGGCAAAGAAGTAACCGAGCGCGACGAGGTGATCCGGGATACCGTCCGCAAAACCGAAGTCGACGTTGAAAATCTCGGTGGCAACGATCAGGACGTGCGCACCGAACGTTCCGACCTGGGTACGGACGACACGACGTATTCAACTAAATAAAGGCTGTGCGCTTGAGTGAATAATCACCGGGCGCAGCCGATCAACAGTCAAAAATGGGTACGAAGCCCGGTCTGCGTTCAGGCCGGGCTTCGTTGTTACGCGTGTTTTAGAAGAAGTCAGGCGGGTGGTGAATGGGTAAAACCGGGAGTATCTGCACTTTCGCCAGAGTACGTATAACCAGTATCGTTCATGAATAACTGCTCAAGATTACTGCTCTTCGGGGCACTCTTTTTACTGACCTCCGGCCTGCTGGCTCAGTCGACGCCCGAAGACAAAGCGGGCTGGAAATTAGGTGCCCAGGCTTACTCGTTCCGGCTGTTTCCGTTTGCCGATGCGCTGCGCAAAATCGACAGTTGCGGGCTGAAGTACGTCGAAGCCTTTCCGGGTCAGTTGATCGGGGGCGGTTTGCCGGGAAAAATGGATTTCAGGATGGATGC
>JAYTAC010000855.1:0-2362 GCA_043737755.1 Spirosoma sp. | reverse complement strand
CGATGATCTTCTGGTCGTACTTTGGCTTGCCGGGTAATTTCTGCTGATGGTACAGTTTCTCTAAATATTCAGTAGCAAACGTGGCCAACATCGGCAGCATTTATTTTGTTCAACTATAAACGTATAATAAAATAGTATCAATAGAAAATGTACTACAAAATTTGTAAAATAAACTCTACCGAAAATACCACACATTAAACCTACAACGTGGGCAGAACAGCAGTTGTCTTTGTTTTGATTGACGGACACCTGCCGACAGTACGGGTGCAGCCCGCGATTCGCCGTACCTTTGCCGCATGATATCCGCTTCTCAATCCGCGCAAATCCTGGCTAATCTGGGCATTACGGCCCTGAATCCCATGCAGGAGGCCGCGCAGAACGCCATCCGGCAACCTAATGACACATTTCTGATTGCGCCCACCGGGTCGGGCAAGACGGTGGCGTTTCTGCTGCCGGTGCTGGAACTGCTCAACGCAGACCGCGTCGGAACGGTGCAGTGCCTGATTCTGGCTCCCTCCCGCGAGTTGGCCATGCAGATCGAGCAGGTCTGGAAAAAGATGGCCACCAGCTACAAAGTAAACGTGTGCTACGGCGGGCATTCGGTCGAAACCGAGATCAATAACCTCAGCAATCCACCCGCCCTGCTGATTGGCACCCCCGGCCGCATCTGCGACCACATCGAACGACGGTCGGTTGCGCTCGACGGTGTTCATACATTAGTACTCGATGAATTTGACAAATCACTGACGCTTGGTTTCCACGACGAGATGGCGTTCATCGTCCGCAACCTGCCCAACCTGCGGAAACGGGTACTGGTATCGGCCACGTCGGACGTCAGCGTCCCTGATTTTGTGCGGCTCCACGCGCCCGTCACGCTGACGTTTACAACCGACGAAAGCGAATCGGCCAATCTGACGACGAAAGTGGTTTATTCGCCGGAAAAAGATAAGATCGATACCTTGTTCAACTTGCTGTGCTCCCTTAATTCCGAAGCGGCCCTTATTTTTCTGAACCACCGCGAAGCCGCCGAACGCACCAGCGAATTGCTCAACGAACGGGGTATTTTCTCGACAGTGTACCACGGCGGGCTGGAGCAGGCCGACCGCGAACGTGCCCTCATCCAGTTCCGAAACGGCAGCGTCACGTATTTGGTAACCACCGATTTAGCGGCTCGCGGACTGGACATTCCCGAGATGAAGCACGTCGTTCACTACCATCTGCCGCAGAAGGAACACGAATTTACCCACCGCAATGGCCGCACCGCCCGGATGCACATGTCGGGCACGGCTTACGTGATCCTGCACCGCGACGAACCCCGTCCCGACTTCCTGCCCGAACCGATGGACGAATTAGTCCTGCCAACCGACGATCAACTTGTCTTACCCAAGCCACCGGAGTTCGTCACGCTATATGTCAGCGGGGGCCGCAAAAACAAACTGAACAAGGTCGATATTGTAGGATTTTTCTCCCAAAAAGGCCAGCTTGACAAAGGTGATCTGGGGCGCATCGAGGTGCAGGATTTTATGTCGTTCGCGGCTGTGAAGCGCGGAAAGGTCGAGGCACTTTTAGCGAAAATCAGCGATGAAAAAATGAAAGGCAAGAAGTATAAAGTCGAAATAGCCCGCTGATTCTAAAACCCTGCCAGTGGACGCAGTCCCCGGTAGTGGTTGAGCACCGTTAGTTGAGCGTAACTTTCAACCACCACCGGGACCCTATCGGGCCACTGGCAGGGTTTCATTCACCAAACCACCTGACTAATTCATGGAAAACTTACAGTCAACCCCGGTCACCGGCCCCGTTACCGAGCAGGAACGCGCCTACGCCATCGACTCGCTCAACGTGACCAAGGACGCGCTTCATCAATCACTCGCGGGACTTTCGAACGCGCAGCTCGCTCACAAACCCGCTGCTGATTCGTGGTCCATTGCCGAGTGTACCGAACACATCGCGCTGGTTGAAAAACGGATTCTGTACGCCATTCAGACCAGCATGGACGCCCCCGCCGAACCGGAAAAGCGGGCCGAAATCAAAGTGTCGGATGTGGACCTGATCAAAGCCGTTCGCAGCCGGACCAACCGGCTGTTGGCCCCGGACCCGACCGTACCCACGGGTCACTACGGCGATACGGCTGCTGCGCTGGCTGCTTTCGACACGCAGCGGACGGCCGCCATCGACTACGTGCAAACCGTATTGGGCGACCTCCGAACGCACTACTTCACGCATTTTGTGCTGGGTCAGTTAGACGCGTATCAGGCCGTGCTGCTGCTGGCCGCGCACTGCGAGCGGCACCGCAAGCAGATCGAAGCCGTGAAAACCACCCCGGATTACCCCGCCACCGACGTCCCCGCGTGATTGATTCCGC
>JAYTAC010000854.1:0-5881 GCA_043737755.1 Spirosoma sp. | reverse complement strand
GCCTGCTGATGGTGCGCCACCGGGGTGTTGGCCCGACCGATACGTTCTGGTGTCCACCGGGCGGAGGGTTGCAGTTTGGCGAGACGGCTCCTGATGCGCTCATTCGTGAGTTTGCCGAAGAAGCGGGGCTGACTATTGAGGTAGGCAGCCTGCTGTTCGTCAACGAGTTCATGCAGCCACCGCTTCACGCTATGGAGTTGTTTTTCGAGGTCCGGGCAACGGGCGGAACAATCCGGCAGGGTATCGACCCTGAGATGAGCCTTGACGAGCAGATTATTGACGAGGTGCGGCTGATGGACTTCGACGAAATCAAACGCCACCCGCCCGAAGCCGTTCATGCCTTATTTCAGCATTGTACGTCGCTGGATGACGTGTTTCGGCTACGGGGTTATTTGCAGCCGTAGACCGTTTGCCACCCAGAAATTTCCATCTGTTTCCCTTCCCGAATCCGTGCCGACCGTTGTGAACCTGACACCCACCGTAACCATTCGTTCCAGCGCGTTCGACCCCGCCCACACCGACAAATCGGTATTGTGCCTTGACGTGGGGCGCGACCGGCTGCGGTTTCTGGTTCAGGATGAGCATCGGCGGGGGTGCCATCTGGAAGAGTATACGTTTCCGTCGCTGCTGAGGGATCACGTGCTGGCCGACGTGTTGCCCAACGTGTTCAGCGGCCACCCGGTGCTGTCGGCCGGACCGTGGCAGGAAATCAGGGTTGGGGTTAATTCGCCGTCGTTTACGCTGGTGCCGCAGCCGTTGTTTCGCAAAGAGTATGCGGGCAGCTATTTGACCCTGATGCGCGGCAGTGCGCTGCCCGCCCACGAATTTGCCCACGCCTACGCCCACGAGAGTGAAGGGTTCCTGTCGGTATTCAATCTGGAGCATCCGCTGTCCGATTACTTCGCGGGCGTTTACCCGCTTCAGACCCTGACGTTTGTTCACCAGACGGGTGCGCTGATTCAGGCCACCGCCAACCTGACGCGCCATTCGCTCACAGCCCATAACGTGTACCTGTATTTCGACGACGAGTTTGTTACGGTTATCCACCGCGAATCACACCAACTGCGCTACTGCAATCGGTTTGGTTACCGGAACGTGCAGGACCTGTCCTATTACGTGCTGTACGTGCTGGATGAGCAGCGATTACCTCCCCAAACGGCCAACGTCGTTCTGTATGGCGAGATAACCCCGTTCGCCGAAGCCTATACGTCGCTGAGTCAGTTTCTGCCCAATCTATCGTTCGGTCAGGTGCCCCCCGGCCTGAGTTTGGTGCCCGAATTTGACGAATTGCCCAACCATCGCTACCTGAGTTTGTATGGGCTTGGTTTACTGAGTGAATGAGCAAAAGAGTGAACTACACCGGACAGTATTCGCTCATTTGCTCATTCACCCTTTCACTCATTTGTATGAAGCGCATCGCCCTTTTTCCCGGCTCGTTCGACCCGTTTACCAAAGGCCACGAGGATATCGTACTGCGCGGTTTGCAACTGTTCGATGAGGTTGTGATTGGTATCGGGCGGAATACCCGCAAGGAACGCTATTTCCCGCTGGAGCGGATGATACGGCTCATCGAGGAAGCATTTCGGCACCAGCCCGCCGTCCGGGTCATCAGCTACGACGATCTGACGGCCAACGTCGCCCGGAACGAGGGGGCCAAATTTCTGCTGCGGGGTCTGCGCAACACCACCGACTTCGAGTACGAAAACGGCATCTCGCAGGTTAACCGGTACGTCTACGAAGAGGTCGATACGGTATTTCTGATCACCTCGCCCCAGTTAGCCCCCATCAGTTCGAGCATCATTCGCGACCTGCACCGCTACGGGCAGCACGTCGATGAATTTCTGCCGTATACGCTGGATGATTCGCAGCCCCAACGCTAAACGGGGTCGCCCGTGCGACGGTGGGCTAATACAAAGGGGGTTAATTAAGGTGGCCGGGTAAATTATCCCGGTCAGGCTACCAGCTCACCCCTTCAGGGTTGGGTACTTTTGATTTTTCCCATCTCGTCGATCACGTAGCGGACCGAACTGAACGAGTTGGTAAGGGCTAATTGCATGTCCCGGCGGTTGAGCCAGGCCAATTTCTCGATGCCTTCGTCTTCCTGCGGGGCCATGCGGCTGTCGTCCAGCACCTCCATCCGATACCATTTAGTGCGTTTCAGAATGGGGCTGCTGTCCAGCGAATAGGTGTGCCAGGTCGTGCAGATGCGCTCACCTACCAGGACCCGGACGCCGGTTTCCTCCTGCACCTCACGGGCGGCACCCTGTCGCGACGATTCGCCATCGTCCAATTTTCCTTTGGGTAAATCCCACACGCCCCGCCGGAACATCAGCAGTTGCTTGTTGCCTTTGACGACCACGCCCCCGGCGGCTTTGATGACTTTGAACGGCTTTTTGATGGCCGCTTCGCAGTCGGCTTTTACCAGGCAACCCAGCGTGACCGACAGCAGTCGGCTGGCGTCGGCTTTCTGAAACAGGGCCAATAGTTTTTCGACCGTGGCGGGCGTTGCGTTGAGTACCAGCAGGTGACCGTGCAGCGCGTCGGCTTTCAGAACGTCTAATCGGGCATCCACAATCTGGTCGTAGTCGGTGAAGGCTTTGTGATCCGACGGGGCGGTCGATGCTGAACGGACTAATTGGGAAGCGGCCCTGGGGCCAACAAGCCGAACGGGGCGGTCATGAATGAAAACAATCATTGGGGCAGTAGCGGTTCAAGGCGCAAAAGTAGCAAAACCAGCGGTCTGCCGCACGGACGAAGGGGTAGGAAACGGTTCCGGTTTCTTTATTTTTGTGCCGGATCAATTGACTCCCTTCGTGGAAATTTTTATTATTTTACTGTTGACAATTCTGAATGGCGTCTTCTCGATGTCAGAAATTGCCCTCGTTTCGTCCCGCCGGTCAAAGTTGGAAACAGCCGCTAAAAACGGCGATCACCGGGCGCAGGCCGCCCTCAATCTGTCGAATTCGCCCAACCGATTTCTGTCTACCGTTCAGATCGGCATTACGCTCATCGGTATTCTGCTGGGTATCTTTTCGGGCGATAAACTGACCACTGACCTTCAGAGCGTGGTAGGGCAGGTGGAGTTTCTGCAACCCTACGCTCGTCCGGTGTCGGTCGTGCTGGTGTTATTCGGGCTGACGTATACGTCGCTGGTGCTGGGCGAATTAGTGCCCAAACGCATTGGCTTGTCCAATCCCGAAGGCATCGCCAAAACAATGGCCGCGCCCATGGAAATCCTGTCGAGGATCACCTCACCGTTCATTGCGCTCCTGACGTTTTCGAGCGATTTGCTGATCCGGCTCCTGCGCATCAGGCCTACCGAAAACGCGGTGACGGAAGAAGAAATCAAAAGTTTAATTCAGGAAGGCACGTCGGGCGGGGCCATCGAAGAGATCGAGCAGGAGATTGTACAGAACGTCTTTCAGTTGGGCGACCGCAAAATAACCTCCCTGATGACCAACCGGCAGGAAATCGTGTACCTCGACATGGGGGACGAACCCGCTGAAAATCGGGCCAAAATCCTGGAACACCGCCACTCCGTTTATCCCCTCTGCAACGGTGGCGTCGACAATGTGGTGGGCCTGATTTATACCAAAGATTTCCTGGGGGAAGACCTCAATGCCGAATTGCTGCGACTGCACGAAAGTAAACGCGATGCCCTGTTTGTGCCGGAGAATAACCGGGCTTATCAGGTGCTGGAGCGGTTTCGGGAGCGCAAACAGTACGTCGGCATCATCGTCGACGAATACGGCGGGGTGCTGGGCATGGTCACGCTCAACGATATCCTGGACGTGCTGGTGGGCGATATTAATGACAGTGCCGACTCGGACTACGAAATCCGTGCCCGTGAAGACGGTACATACCTGATCGACGCGCAACTGCCGTTTGAGGATTTTCTGTCGTATTTTAACATTACCATCACCGCCCAGAACCGGCGCGACCTGACCGGCTTCGACACCCTTGGCGGCTTTGCCCTGCACATCCTGAAAGACATTCCTCAGACCGGCGAAACGTTCGTTTGGCAGGCTTACCGGTTTGAGATCGTGGACATGGATAAGAGCCGTATCGACAAGATATTGGTGCGTAAGTTAGCTGATGACTGATATACGGCGTTGAACAGCCAAGCCGTGCGGCAGGTTATGTAGCGTACACTAAACCAACGACAGCCATGCGCCATTTCAGCCCTGACGCCAATAATCTGCCCGGAAGTATTCCGTCGGACATGGATACGAATCCTAACGCCGACGAGGAAGTTATCGACCAGCAACGGGGCGACAACCGTCCGCAACCCGCCGACGGGTCCGCCATCGCACCCACCGATTTAGCCGATTCCATTGCCTACGCGCTCGACGGCAGCGGCCCCGGCCCCGGCCCAACCAATGACACGCAGAATGTACTGGGCTATGAGGTAATTACGGGAGGGACGACCGGAGCGGGCCTGGACGAAGAAGATGCGACGAGGTCGTAAACGCTGTTGTCACGCCACCATTGGTTTGCTGATGGCATCCTGAATCATCTCCTCGGTTGCGACTTGGTATCACCGAACAAAAACAAGCTTCTACTTACCGCCAAACGTGTACCCTATGGCAATGTTGACAATCAGGGGCGTGTTGGCGATGCCGATGCTGGGCACCTTTAGGAGTTCCGTTTTGCCCATTGCCTTATTGATGTAACTGAATGTGTTGTCGGGCTGGCTGTTGCCCACGTTCTGCCAGTATCGGATGCTGCTGCTGGTGGTGATGCCCTGCAAGAACGGCGAAGGGCTGTTTCTGAAGGGCATATACCGGTAGTAGGCCCCAACACCCAGCGTGACCGTTCGGAAAGCTGCAATCCGGTTGGCCGGTGATTGGTCAACGCCGTCGGCATACACTTCCCAGCTATGCAGTTTCGGCTCAAAGCGAACGTCGAAGAAGGACGTAAACCGGTAGCCTACGCCAAAGCCCGTTGTGTAGGGTAGGTGCAATGCCAGCCGGTTGTCTTTAAAGGCCCCCGCCACGGGCAGGTCGAGCGAGAAGCCGTGCGAATAGTCGAAGCTCATCCGTTTCGTGAAGTAGTTGATTTCCACATTGCCTCCTCCGAGTACTAACGGCTGTTGAAGACCGAATAAAAGGCTGAACCGGTTGCTGTAGAGCAGGTTCTGCCGGGTGGTGGTTTGAGCAATAGCACTGGTGCTGATGGCAAATGCGCAGATGGCGATGATTAGTTTCGATTTCATGATAATGATGGAGTGATGGAGTTAGAATTGAAAGCCTACGAGTAGATTTCCCTGCGGAAACGTATCGGATTTGCCACCCCGAGGGCCAATGTCAGCCGAGATACTGCTGAGTACGCCAACTTGCGGAATCACGTACAGACCCGCACGGTTCTTGCCAGTCAGCGAAAACCGATAGCCCGCGTTGGCTTCCCAAAACCAGGAAAGGTTGGCGTAGTTCTTACCGTCGATGCGGTTTTTTATGCCGTTGGCAAACCCCACGTTCGTTTTGGCTTCGAGGTGCAGTCCCCGCCACACGTACTGGCGATACCCCACAATAAGCATATACTCATTGATCGTCTCCACGATGTCGTGCTTCACATTGGGGCGGATGTAGGCCCCAATGAGCAGATCGCCCCGGTTGGGGCGGTCGGGGCCGGTGATGGTGCGGGTCGCCTGGAGCCGGAAGATGCCGACGTTGGGGATAGAGGGCTGAACCAGTTCGGTTTCAAGACCCCATTTGGGGGGCGCAGTCTGCGCAAACCCAGACCGGACGATGAACGTGAGCCAACAAATGGCGGAGATAAGAATGGTATTTTTCACGGCTTTATGCTGTTTGATTACAGCACAAAGATGAGCCTGACCGAAGCCCCGAATGATTGACCTGGGTTAAGAAATCACCGGGTTGCC
>JAYTAC010000853.1:0-2368 GCA_043737755.1 Spirosoma sp. | reverse complement strand
CCCGCGACCTGACCGAAGTTGTGCTGTTCGACCCGGAAACAAGTAAGGAAAACCTGTTTGAGCGCGACCCGATGAAGCGGGTAGACTTCGGTTCGCTGGCCCTCTCCGACGTGACCCACGAGCCGATTTATACCAGTTATGAAGATGACCGCCAACGCTACAACTGGAAAGACAAGTCGTTCGAGGCCGACTACACCCGCATCAAAAAAGAACTGCCCACCGCCGAAGTGTATTTCCGTTCCCCCACCGCCGACGAACGTTACTGGCTCATTGCGGCCACGAGCGACACCGATCCGGGTGCGACCTATCTTTATGACCGGCAAACCAAAAAACTAACGTTTCAGTACCGTTCGCGGCCTAAACTGCCCGTGACCGATCTGGCACCAATGCAGGTGGTGCGTTATAAATCGTCGGACGGCCTGGAGATTCCGGCGTACCTGACCCTGCCCAAAGGCGTGGAGCCGAAAAATCTGCCGCTCATCATGTTTCCGCACGGTGGCCCGTGGGCGCGGGATTCATGGGGATACAACGCCTTCGCGCAGTTTTTGGCCAACCGGGGCTACGCCGTGCTGGCCCCCAACTTCCGGGCCTCAACCGGCTACGGTAAGAAATTCCTGAACGGTGGCAACAAGCAGTGGGGCCTGCTGATGCAGGACGACATTACCTGGGGCGTGAAAGATATGGTCGCTAAAGGCATCGCCGATCCGAAGCGCGTCGGTATCATGGGCGGTTCGTATGGCGGTTACGCGACGCTGGCAGGGGTTGCTTTCACGCCCGATTTGTACGCGTCGGCGGTGGCGATTGTGGCACCCTCAAATTTGATGACGCTGCTGAACTCGATTCCGGCGTATTGGGAAGCGGGCCGCAAGCAGATGTACGACCGTATGGGCGACCCTAACACGCCCGAGGGAAAAGCCACGCTCGAAAAAGCATCACCCCTCAGCTCAGCCGACAAAATCAAGACCCCGCTGCTGGTGGTGCAGGGAGCTAACGATCCACGAGTGAACAAAGCCGAATCAGATCAGATTGTGATGGCCCTCCGCGACCGGGGTTTCCCCGTTGCGTATATCGTAGCCGACGACGAGGGCCACGGCTTTGCCAAACCCGTCAACAACATGGCGATGCTGGCGGCTGCCGAAAAATTTATGGCGGGCAACCTCGGCGGACGGTATCAGGAATCCATGCCTGATAACATTGCCAAACGGTTGAAGGAAATCACGGTGGACCCCAAAACGGTGACGCTGGCTAAAAAAGTAGCCGTGTCGGACGAAGCACCCAAACCCGCCGGGACGCTGAAAGCCGGGACGTATGCCTACAAGGTGAGCTTAGCCGTGCAGGGCCAGAATTTAGCTATGGACCGGACGCTCACCGTAGCTGAAGCGGGCGACAACTACAAAATCAGCGACAAAATCAGTTCGCCGATGACGGGCGAGATGAGCGACGAAAGCGAGGTGACCAAAGCAATGCTCACGCCCGTGAAGCGGACCGTTAAGCAAGGCCCCGTTACGATCAGTGCCGACTACACGGCTGACAAAGTAACCGGTACGATGGGCATGAACGGACAGAACAAGCCCATCGACGTTAAACTCGACGGGGTCCTCTTCGCCGATGGCGCGGGCGACGGCCTTCAGTTGGCTACTCTGCCCCTCGCCGACGGATACGCGACAACGTTCCGCAACTTCGACGTGACCAAGCAGCAGACGAAAGCCTTCGCGCTGACGGTGGCCGGTAAGGAGTCGGTAACCGTACCCGCCGGTACGTTCGATGCCTGGAAAGTAGAGATCAAACCCGCCGACGGCAGTCCCGGCGACCGGACGCTGTTCATCGCCACCGACGGATCGGGCCGGGTGCTGAAAGAACTGGCCACCATTGCCGAAATGGGCGGGGCCAAAATGGTGTCGGAGTTGATGAAATAGATTGAATGGGGACGCGGATTTAGCCGCACCGGCGGACCAGGATTGCTGCGGATTAAAACGGATTTTCTTTTATCCATTCTAATCCGCAGCAATCCCGGTCCGCCGGTGCGGCTAAATCCGCGTCCCCATTTTTTAATGAGTAGGCTCACCCGTCCGCCTTTCTTATGAGACCCATAACAGCACTCACCCATGGCCTATCAGAACATTTTGATCGACACCAACGACCGCGTCACCACCATTACCCTCAACCGTCCCGCCGTGATGAACGCCATCAGCCCCAACCTGATGCGCGAACTAAAAGAAGCGATTCAGGCCGTTTCGCAGGATGATTTGTGCAACGTGCTGATTGTGAAGGGTGCGGGGCGGGCGTTCTCGGCGGGGGTCGATTTGAAAGCACTCACCGATTCCTCCGGCACTCCGGGCATCAGAAACGGGCAGTTTACGTCCGACGA
>JAYTAC010000852.1:0-5885 GCA_043737755.1 Spirosoma sp. | reverse complement strand
TCCGCCACGTGACGCAGGCCCACGAAGGCGCGGACTTCGATTTTCTACGGGGCGGCTCCGGCAGCGAGGTGAAGCGGGATTCGCACTGAACGCTGGATAAATCAGACAAGCGAGTGACGAAAGCGACGAGAACGACGAATGCCATTACTCCAAGTAATGGCATTCGTCGCTTTCGTCGCACAGTCTACCGCACCGAGAATTTGTACACGGTCGTACTGCGGTACGTTTCGTCCGGTCGCAGCGTCGTGGTTGGAAAATCGGGTTGGTTGGGTGAATCGGGGAAGTGCTGGGTTTCGAGACAGACCCCAAACCGACGGCCGTAGGCTACGCCTTCTTTGCCCCGAAGCGACCCGTTCAAATGATTGGCGGTGTAAAGTTGAACGGCGGGTTCGGTAGTGAACATCTCCATAAATCGGCCACTCGTTGGTTCATAGAGCGTTGCGCCTAATTTGAGCGTCTTCGACGGATCGGAAAATACCCAGCAGTGGTCGTAGCCCGCGCCGATGCGGATGTTCGCGTCGGTAGTGTCGGCGATGCGGCTGCCAATGGGCGTCGGCTTTGTGAAGTCAAACGGCGTTCCGGTTACCGGGCTGCGGTCGCCCGTCGGAATCTGGGTTTTGTCGGTGGGTAGAAACTGGTCGGCCCGGATCATCAGCTCGTTGTCCAGCACATCGCGTTTCATGCCGCTCAGGTTAAAATACGCGTGGTTCGTCAGGTTCACCACGGTCGGTTTGTCGGTGGTGGCCCGGTAGTCAATACGCAGTGCATTGTCGGTTTGCAGGGTGTAGCGGACGTCCACCGTCAGCGTTCCGGGGTAGCCTTCTTCGCCGTCGGGTGAGGTGTATCGCAGCGTCAGGGCGGGTTCGTCGCCATTGACCGGCGTGGCTGTCCACAGTTTCTGGGCGAAACCAACGCGCCCGCCGTGGATGTGGTTTTTGCCGTTGTTGGCCGCTAACGTATAAAGCTGACCGTCGAGCGTAAATCGGGCATTGGCGATGCGGTTGCCGAAGCGTCCGATAATCGGCCCCAGACTGGGTGTTCCCTTCAGATAATCGGCGAACGCGGGCAAACCGAGCGTGATGTTTTCCTGCTTTCCCGCCCGGTCCGGGGCTGTCCACAAGACGATGTGGCCACCGTAGTTGGTAATCTGAACGGTCATCCCGGCGGCATTGCGGAGCGTGAACAGGTGGGCCACGCGTCCGTCGGGGAAGGGGCCGAACACGGCTTGGTCGATACCGGGTTTGTGGGCGGATTGACCGGCGGCCAGCAAACTGCTCATGAGTAGTAATAAGCTCATTGTTTTCATAGAAATTGGTCCAAAGGAGTAACTGCCAAACGGCACGGGCTTTTTGGGTAAGGCAACTAATATCGCAAAGTCAGCATTCGCAATTTACTATGCATCTGTTCAATATAAACCGCCGTCAGTTCATTCAGGGTACTTCTGCTTCGCTCGCCCTCACGACCCTCGGAGCCAATGGCATGGACCTGAGTTTCATCGACCAGGCCAAAACCTACCGCGTCGGACTGATCGGTACGGGCTGGTACGGCAAGAGTGATCTGTTCCGGTTGATTCAGGTGGCGTCGGTGGAGGTGGTGGCCCTGTGCGACGTCGACAAAAACCTGCTCGACGCGGCCGGTAAACTCGTGAGCCAGCGGCAGAAATCGGGGAAAGTGCCCCGCCTGTACGGCGACCATCAGAAAATGTTAGCCGAGAACAAGTTAGACATCGTTCTGATTGGTACGCCCGACCACTGGCACGCCCTGCAAACCATCGACGTGCTCAAAGCCGGGGCGCACGTCTACGTCCAGAAACCCATCAGCGTCGACGTTATGGAAGGCGAAGCGATGGTGGCCGCTGCCCGCAAGTACAACCGCGTGGTGCAGGTGGGCACCCAGCGCAAAAGCACCCCGCACCTGATCGACGCTAAGAAAAATATCGTCGACGCGGGTCTGCTGGGAAAAATATCGCACGTCGACATGTGCTGTTACTTCCACATGCGGGCCAACGGCAACCCACCCGCTGAACCCGTCCCGGCGTTCTTGGACTACGAGCGGTGGACCGGCCCCGCCCCGCTGCGGCCTTACGACGGCCTGCCGCACATCCGCTGGTGGCGTACTTTCAACGAGTACGGCAACGGCATCATGGGCGATATGTGCATTCACATGTTCGACACGGTCCGCTGGATGCTCAAACTCGGCTGGCCAACCCGCATCAGTTCCACGGGGGGTATTTACATGGACAAAACCGGCAAGTCGAACATCACCGATACGCAGTCGGCCCTGTTTGAGTACGACGGGTTGAACTGCTCGTGGCAGCACCGCTCGTGGGGTACGCCGGCCAACCCCGACTACCCCTGGTCGTTTACGCTCTACGGCGAAAAAGGCACGCTGTGGGCCAGCACCATGCAGTACGATTTCATACCCGAGGGAAAAGACGGCAAGAAGATTCACAAAGACGTGGTGTATGAGAAGGAAAAGTACCCCGAAGACCTCAAAGAGGAACGGATCGAACTGAACGCGGCCCCGGCCACGCGCCTGCACATGCTCGACTTTGTCAACGCCATCGAAACCAACGGACGTCCGGTAGCTGACATTCAGGAAGGGCATATTTCGACGGCCAGTTGCCTGTTGGCCAACATATCCATGAAAACGGGCCGCCCGGTGGTGTATGACCCCCAGAAGCGCGAAATCGTGGGCGATCCCGAAGCCAACGCGCTCCTCCGCCGACCCTACCGCCAGCCCTACGTGCATCCCGACCCGTCGCGCGTTTGAGCGGGTATGGTGGATGTTTTTGAGTTATTGCCGCGCCCGTTTCGCAGTGCCTGTTGGCTACCGGAACGGACGCGCTGTTTTACCGATACCGCTCCGCTACCTGTTCGACCCGCCGGACAAACCGCAGGCCGGGGCGTTTCGTGCGTCCGGCGAAACGCCCGTTTTGCTGTTCGTAGCCCGTCTCGCGACTCCATTGCCGCACGTCCCGAAATACGGGTACGCTGGCGGGCTTATCACTGTTGGCGATGTCCATGTCGATGCGCACTGAATCGGACCGGCTCCAGTAGCTGTTTTGATGGATGGTGAGGTCGGTATGGTTGGGCTTGATGCGCAGGACCGGTACGTCGCCTTCCGTCACGAATGTATTTTTGTACAATTCCGTACCAATCGTATTGCCGAGGTAGATGCCGCTGCTCTGCCGGTTGGGGGAGGGCGTCTGGTAAATTCGGTTGTGGTGCAGCCGCGTATTGCCAATATCACCCCTGATTCCACGGCCATCACTGCGGATGAAAAAGCCGCCGTAGTCGTTTCTGCGTCCGTCGTTCACACTCACATTATGATGGCAGACGTTGTTCTCGAAGCGGTGCGGGGCATCGGCATACACGTACAGCAGGTAGCCCGCGCCGTCGTTGAAGCCGCTCGTGTTGTGGTGCAGAACCGAATTGGAGACGCCCGCATCGAAGTCGAATCCGGCCCCGTCGACGCCCCGGCCCGTGCGGTTGTTGACCGAGGTGCACCGGCTGATAACGATTCGGTCAGATGCGTGGGTCCAGATGCCGCACGGACCACCCACGCGGGTGTTGCAGCGAAATCCGTTCCCGTAGGCAACGCACCGGTCGATGCGCCCGTCCTGCGTGTTGTCCAGCAAAATGCCGCTGCCGCTGTGGTTGGCCATATAGTCCGGGTCGCCGGGATTGCGGTAGGCTACGCACCGCCAAATAGTCACGTCCCGGTTGGCGTAGGCAGTCGTTTTCGCATCCCAGACCCCCGTCACGTAAATACCGTAACAGACGTTGTCGTAAACGGTACAGCGGTCAATCCGCGCGTCTGAAAAGCCGCTCTGCGAACTGTCGGGCGGGGCCGACGCCGAGCCGTCGGGGAGGGGCAGCGGCCCGAAATTAGCCGATCCGATGTAGATGCCTTCCTTGCCGAAGCCGTGGGCCACACACCGCGAAATCCGCACGAATGGCAACTGCACCGCCCCCGGCAGGGTGTTCAGCACCCGGATTCCCGTACCCCGGTTCGCCCCATAACCCGCCCCGGCTAAGTCAATGTTGCCAACGACGATGCCGGAGCAGTTGCGAAAAAACAGCCCGTCGCCCGCGCCCGCGTTGATCGTGGCCCGTCCCCGGCCGTAGCTGCTGATAATCAACGGATGGCGGGCATCGCCCCGGACATTTTCGACCGTGAGGCCACCGGCAAACGTGTCGCCACCGTGCAGCCGGACGCGGTCCCCGGGCCGGAGCGTCACCCGCCGAAGCCGGTCCAGACTCCGCCAGGGCGTTTGGGCCGATGTACCGGCGGCTTCGTCGCGACCGTCGGTGCTGAGGTAGTAATCGGCGGCACTGAGTGAACGGGATAGGGTCAGCAGCAACGCAGTGAACAGGGCCGGAAGTAGCTTGACGAAAGAGGTCGGGGTCATTGAGTAAACGAGTTATGGACGCAAGTTGCGCTGAATTTCTGTAGTATTGAGCGTCCGTTTATACCAACCGTCAATGCTTATTTTCACCAACCAAACCGCCCTCATCACCGGTGCCGGAACGGGCATTGGCTTCGCCATCGCGCAGGCATTAGTGCGGCAGGGCGCGAATGTAGTGCTCAACGATTTTGATGCACAGTTAGCCCGAAAAGCCGCCGAGACTATCAACTACGCAGGTCCCGGAGAATTTACCGCGCCGGATGCACAGCCTGGCCGGTGCGTAGCCTGCCCCGGTGATGCGGCTGATGTAGTGTTCATTCAGAAAATGGTTGACACGGCGGTTCGCACGTTCGGCTCGGTAGATATTGCCATCGCCAATGCGGGCATCACCATCTTCGGCGATATGTTCACGACAACGCCCGACGCGTTTCAAAAAATCGTGGACCTGAATCTGCGGGGGAGTTTCTTTCTGGCGCAGGCGGCAGCCCGGCAGATGCGCGATGGGCAAACGGGCGGCAGCATCCTGTTCATGTCGTCGGTAGTGGGTCATTTGGCGCATCCGGGTTTGCCGGTCTACAGCATGACCAAAGCCGGACTGGAGATGCTGGCCAAACAATTGGTGATCGACTTATCGCCCCTCGGCATCACCGTCAACGCCCTCGCCCCCGGTGCCACCCTCACCGAACGCACCCTCGACGACCCGACCTACGTCCCGATCTGGTCGCGCATTACGCCGATGGGTCGCCCGGCCACGGTTGGGGATATCGCCAATGCCGCGCTGTTTCTTGTTTCGCCCGCGTCGCGCCACGTCACCGGTCAGAGTTTGGTCGTCGACGGTGGCTGGACGAGCGTGGGCGTCCCGCCGGTTGCGACTGAGTAAACGCAGAACCTAATAGAATCATAAACGATATCTGAGGAAAAAATAGCTGTGTCGAGTGGGGGTGAACCAACTCTCGACTGTCTGTGGTGTGATAGCTACTAATCACTATTCATCATGGACACGCTAAGGCGAACGTTCATCACGTTACTTCTATCCTTGTCAGGATTAGCCCCGTTGCCCTCATTAGGTCAGTCTGTTGCAACCTCAACCAGAAGCTGGGGTGTCGCAGTGGGCTACTATGGGGAAACCATCACCCACTACGGCCTTAAAGTAGGCGTTGAACGGTCATTTCGCCAGTGGAGTCACGTTAAACGAAGCGGCCGCATCAAGACCTACGACGTAATTGGAGGCCTTGCACTCGCGGCTTTTCGTCATCCCTACAACCACTATGGTCTGATTGCTCAGACGGAACTGGGCCTGCGCCGGACCAAATCCAGGGGAGCTGTTTTTGAGGTGGGTCTGTCCGGCGGTTATCTCCGTACCGTGCTGGACGGAGAGACCTATCAAGTGGCCGACAACGGTTCTCTGGCGCGTATTCGGTTTGCGGGCCGAAATGCCTTGCTGGTCGGGCTATACACCGCCTGGGGGAAAGAC
>JAYTAC010000851.1:0-2370 GCA_043737755.1 Spirosoma sp. | reverse complement strand
TCCTGGTGTAAAACTCAGCCTCAAGGTATTCCAGCGTCAGGGCGAAGTTCAGCACTTCGGCGACGACGTTGTTCTGGCCATAGGCTTTATTCAACACGGAAGCAAACGCTACCGGAGCCGCGCCAACAACTGCCTTCTTGAGGAGGTTGCTGAATATACCGCGACGTGAGACGTGGTCCAGACGCTCGATGACGTCGACATCCACCTTCTCAATTTCATTCAATATGTTCTGTAGATTCATGACTGTTGAGTGGTTAGACTTTACGACGCACTTGCATGCCGTTGATGGTTTCTTTGATATACGGAGCCACGATGGCTAATACCTCCGATGGTACGCGAATCTCTTCCAGAGCCGTGCTGGGGAAGATGATGTCGTCACCGGCGAACAACGTTCCCTGGGGATCAATCAGGGTGGCGATAATCGACGCGTGGCGGGCTTCGACCGAAACGATCTTACCGGCCAGCGTCAGGTAATCGGCACTCATGATAAACTGCCCGGCTCCGTTGTAGGCCGAAACGCCGACGTTTTCAAACACTCGGGCCGTTCCCAATACCGATGCACGGCTTGCGAAGTTAATGCTGCTGAAATCGGGCGTCAGGCCCGGAATGGCCGCGCTGCCCAGGGCCGCTTTGAAAAACTCGCGGTGAACGATTTC
Source organism: Spirosoma sp. (assembly GCA_043737755.1). Classification (GTDB taxonomy): domain Bacteria; phylum Bacteroidota; class Bacteroidia; order Cytophagales; family Spirosomataceae; genus Spirosoma. The sequence goes on along the minus strand of JAYTAC010000851.1, from coordinate 1,714 downwards.
GTGGTCCCGGATGTCGGTCAGAATCATCCGTTCGGCAGTGGTGATGCCCGAATAAGGCATCATCAGTGCCTGCGTGTAGAAAGCGGCTTCCAACTGCTCCAGCGCGTAGGCATAATTCAAAATGCCGATGTCGTTGGAACCCAGATCGCCGAGGTCGACCGTGGCAAAACCGGCCCGGCCCGAACCGCCCACCGACGGATCAACAATCTGATCTTTGCAGGCACTGAGTGCCACACCTGCGGCTGCGGTAGCGCCAAGGTAGCGCATGAACATCCGGCGACCCACCGCTGCCGACGCCTTGCCGGTCAGCAACTGACTGACGTCAGCGAGGTCTTTGGGTAGTTTTTCCATTGAGTAAATTGAGTTTGGTAAAGTTTCTCCCGTCCGTCGGAAGCGTTGCAGATAATACGCGAAAGGGTGGCAGATGGATTTTTACTTTCTGAGTTTTCGGCTCTAAACCGAGTGAGTGGTCCGAAGCACGCCGTTTACGAAACAAAAAGATCAGAAAATTCATGGATGTTCATTTTTACAGCCGGCAACCGCTCCTTCGGCAGCCAATGCCCCACCCCCCGGCGAATGACGGTCCGGCGGGTGAAACCCAGACTCCGCCAAACAATCGGATACGGACAGCCGTTTTACCGGGAGTTCACAACCTATCAAAAACTGACTGTTATGATTAAGAACGAAGAAATTGTCGAAGGCCTGAATGACCTGGTCAAAATCAACAACGACCGTATCGTGGGATACGAAAAAGCCATTGAAGACAACGAAGACGCCCAGTTGGACGACCTGTTTCGTCACTACGTGATCCAGAGCCAGAAATTCCGCAGCCAGTTAGCCGAGCACATCGTCCGCATCGACGGTACGGCCGTGACCGACACGACATCGACGGACATCGGCAGCAAAGTACACCGCGCCTGGATCGACATCAAAACGGCCGTTACGGGCAAAGACCGCGACACGGTGCTGAGTTCGGTGGAGTTTGGCGAGAACATAGCCGTTGAAGCCTACAAAAACGCCATCGAGAAAGACCACCTCCCGGCTTACATCAAAGAGGACCTGACCATGCAGTTGGGCGAGTTAAACGAGGCTTATCAGAAAATGAAAGCCATGCACAAAACGGCTTAACATCGACTGACATCAAACGAAGAAACCGGCCTGAGCCGGTTTCTTCGTTTGGAAGCAACCCACCAGACCTCCCTTATTTCGGCAGCGGCATATCCCGCAAATCGTCATCCGTCAGTTTGATGGCTGCGCCCAGCACGTTCTCGTCGAGGTGCTTCACCGACGACGTACCGGCGATGGGCAGCATCACCGGCGACGCGGCCAACAGCCACGCCAGCGCAATCTGGTACTCGGTCGCCCCGTCATGGCGTTCGGCCACGCGGTGAACGGCCTGTTCAGCTTCCAGATTACCGGCACTGAGGGGATACCACGGGATGAACGCGATGTTGTTTTCTTCGCAAAATTTCAGCGTCGGGTTCCACTTCTGCTGCCCGAAGTTGTAGAGGTTCTGCACCGACACCACCTCGAAGTACGCCTGCGCCTGTTTGATCTGCTCAACGCTCACTTCGGACAGACCGACATGCCGGATTTTACCGGCCTGCTGCATTTCCTGCAAAAACCCCAGATACTCGTCGGCGGGCACTTTATCGTCGAAGCGGTGGAGTTGATAGAGGTCGATGCAATCAAGTTTCAGGCGTTTCAAACTGCC